>PAAT01000163.1 GCA_002698965.1 Rhodopirellula sp.
AAGATCCCACTTACCACAACTGTCGCCCCCAACGCAGCCAACACGAGTAACGGTCCGCTCGACATGCGGCCAGCAACTGCCGGAGCAACTGCCAGATGGAACCACTCTTCTGTCTAAACGTCTGCCACGTCCACACTAATGACCACCAACCCAAAACGCCCACTCGCTCACACTACGACATTGCAACATCCATGTCGGGGTTGTTGTCAAAAAACTTGTCAATGTCATTGTTGGACCGCATGAATTTGGCCTTGAGTCGCTTGCGCGGAAGGCTTTCTTCCACAAGCTCCACGTACAGGTCTGTGCTTCCGGAACTTGACCCCCGTGTGCGTTTCTTCATCAAGAGTGTATAGCAGCCTTGAATTGTTTCCAAGCGGCAGCAATTGTCGGCGTCGAAGACAAACGCGGGCGCCTTTCCCAGGTTGGCCAAACGCTTGGTTTCCAGCGCGTCCGTGCGCTTCTCCTTGATCACGTCTCTAAGCGTTTGGACTGCTTTTGGCGGCGCCGCAGTTGTTGTCTTCTGCTTCTTTTGCGCAGCCTGCTCGTGAATAGGAGCAGCGTCGTTGCTCCTGATGGTTTTCGCTACCACCTTCCCTTGCGCAGTTCGTTTGCGCAGTACGGGACCTGTGTAGTATTCGTCGTCCGACGCAAATTCGTCCTTTGTGGGTCTTTGTGGCTCCTTCTTTGCCTTTGGCTGGTTTGACATTTTGACAGCCGCGGGCTCGGTCTCAAGCGCGGGCGCGGGCGCCGGTGGCGCGGCGGGGCCCGGGTCGGGCATGAGCTGCCGCAGCCGCGCTGCGCGACAAGACTTGCCCGTACCCACGGATACGCACGAGACCCAGCCCTCGGGCAGCAACGACGCCATGGTCGGCTCGGGCGCGGGCTCGGGCGCGGGCGCCGGTGGCGCGTCCGCACTGCGCTGCGCGTGCTCCACATTCACCACCTTCCCGTCGCGGGTGCAGGTCACGGTCACAACGCTCCGCATGCGCACCGGCTCGTCGTCGGCGTTGCTCGGATCGTGTCCCGCACGGTGCATGAGATTGGACATGGCGTCCATGACGACGTCCTCCGGCTCCGGCGCGGGCGCCGTTGGCGCGGGTTTGGGTTTGGGCTCGGGCGCCGGTGGTGCGGGTGCGGGTTCGGGTTCGGGTTCGGGTTCGGGTTCGGGTTTGGGTTTGGGCTCCGGCGCCGGTGGCGCGGGCGTGGGTGCCGGTGCCGGCTCCGGTACAATTACCGTTGAAGGCACATCCTTTTCCGCATCTTCCTCTTCAGAATCTTCCATCATCCTAGTCGGCCCGTTGTAGACCCGTTCTGCCTCCTTTGCAATCCGTCCAAATGCCTTCGATGTGACGCCTTCGATGAACCCTTGGTACGTGATAAAGCTTTTGTCTTCAAAATGGCGCGCCCTGCGAATTCGCGCGTAGTCGTGCTTGTACCTTTCGTGAGTTTTTGAAGCTTCGACCAAGAGCTCAAAGGAGCGACGAATGCAGCTTCGAATGAGCATTTCGCGGTCCTGGCCTTCGCCTTGGCGTCTTCTGAAATCGACACCGAGTTCAGTACAACAACTCTCGCTGATCGCGTACGCCGTCCAGCGAGGGTTCTTCATGTACCCCAGCGCATACCCGCGCGTATTTGGGTCTTCAAGATCGTACATTGAACAGAAGCTTCCCGTATCATTGACGGTGCCTGCTCGAGTCGCCGTTGCCCAAGCACGGATTGCCTGCTGTTCTGTGATGCGAAATGACGACATCTCTTTCTTGTTACCAATACATCTCCAATGGCGCCACTTGCAGCTCTGCCACGCGCGTGCGTTTGTAGCACGCGTGGCGTCCGCTAGAGCTGTTGTTGAAAGTTGTAGAAACGGCCGCGTTTTAATCAGACAGAAAATCTGGATAGACCAAAATGGACAGCATTGACAACGACACACTTGATCTAATTGTGCACTATGTGCGCTGTGATCCTAGGGGCGCCATCACCGTACCGGGATTGGTCGCCGACTCTCGCAATCGACAGATTAGTCGGCGCTTTAAAAGCGCCAGTCAGCGCGTACCTGCACCGCCGTTTGATTCTGATATTGAGTACATTTGGGTTGGCATCTCCGACCCCAACGACAAATCATCAGACGGAAGAGAGGAGAAAAGACAGATTCCGCGCAAGGTTCCGTTCAAGATACTATCAGGGGGAAAACGATTCCGCAGCTACGGTTATGTGCACGAAGCCTTTGTGCTTGCTCGGGACGCACAATCCGGGCGGGTGCACGCATTGGTTACAATCGAAGTTTCCACCGACGATTGCGTCACCGAGGATTTTCTTCGTGCCATGTGTCTTCCGGTGGAAGATAAGACGCCAGAGCTTGAACACCCCAAGCCCATTGACTGGGAGGAGCACCCAATCTCAAACTGCGTGGCTTGGGAACTGTCGATAAGAGACTGTGTTCGCGTGCTTTGCGGAAACAACGCCGACTACATGCGAAACATGTGGCTCTTTGACTCGGTCATTCAAGAGACCAAGAAGAATGGGGGCCTTTGCGAACGCAAAAAAGTGCGGTGCTCATCCGTGAGCACGATCGAATACGAGCATAGTGACAATCAGTCAAGGCTGATTCGGGCGTCCTACTTGTCGTGGTACACGATGCCATTGATAAATGGCGCGACATCCTCCAATGTTCAACTGAGTCAGATTGGAAGTTGGGCAACAGTTCAGCTCCAAGCCCAGCGCAAGGGAAGGTCAACATTGATAAATCAAAACAATCTGCTTCTGACTCCTGAGATTACACTGAATCTGAAAGCTTTTACTCAAGAAAACAGCTCGTCCTTTTCCATGAGTAACCGGCGAACTATGATCTTTGGACCTGCGGAAGACGACCGTGCCGGCGCGGCTCGGAATGAGACTACGCACCCGTTTGTTTCTGTGCCACCGCTGTCTGCAGTCATGGGATTCTTCGACGCGTCCAAGCACGCCGAATGTGGCGAATGGTTTCATCACACTGACGAGCACGGCCTGTCTAAATCAGTGCTGAAATCGCTCATAGGCCCGCCGGTCAAGCCAAACGGGTGTCGGGAGCTTTACCGGCGCCAGTTGGCGCGGTTGGCACTGGATGCTGCCCGGCGTCGGACTTCCTTGAAGACCGCAATCGTGCCGTTTCAACCCAAGACGAATCAAGAGAAGAAGAAGAAGAAGAAGAAGAGGCGTGATAAATCCGAGACTTCCACAGCGTCGTCTCTGCAGCTCCTATTCATGTTTGACTCGTCTTCGGAAGAGGAGAACGACGTCGAAGAAGCTTTCTTTTCAAACAACGCACTGGTTGTGTGGTCGGAATCCGTGGCCGCAACGCTACGAACCCGGCCGCGCAAAATGGCATGCCTGGCCGCCGAGAAGATTGATCGCATTGTCGAAATTGAAAACAACACCTTCAACACCGGCAGGATAAGCGCGTCGTTTCAGGACGAAGAATCGCGCGCCGCCGAAGCTTCCGGCTTGGAGGTAGACGACTCCATTGCGGGCCACAACGAGGCCGAAATAGAAGACTGTGTAGTTGACGAAGACTACGACTTTAAGCTCAACGATCGCCGTTCTAAGTCGACCAAGAAGAACGAGCGAATTCAGCAGTGCATCGACGAAAACAACGCCCGACGCCATCAGAACATGGTCCAGTTGCTGGAGCTCAACCCAGACGCCAACCTTGGCCTTGACGACCTTTGAGCTGCGGACATAACCTCTCAGTTTGATCTGTAAGAAATAAAGAGGGTATGAGTCTTCCGGGTCTTTTTCTGAATATCACTAAAACTAAGGAACAAACTGGGGGAAAATGTCCTCGGAACACCAATATCTACAATTGCCGCGCAAAGAAATCTCAGAAATGCAATGACGGTTTTAAAGATTACAACAGTGGCGAGGAGAAATGTACTTCTTGGACACTTGAGAGACTGAAAGAAGAGTACAAGAACAATGAGGGCAGAGGCTTTGACAAACTTTTCACAAGAGTTGGAATTGAATCGATTGATGGCGACACTATTACATACAATAAAACTGTAGATGATAACATTGCGTTGTACAAACAGCTTGAGGGGAAAAAAGGCCGGGAGGAAGAGGGTCTTCGGGCGCTACTTTATAGGATCATAAGAGAAAGAAACGGTACGTTGCCTTGTTGAGCCACGCGTGGTCCGATGCGGCAGCACCGGTTGTGTGTGTGCATGTGAGTGTTTACATGTGATCCAAAGACCATGACCGTCGTCGACCGTGATAAGGTTGTAGTGCCCTACGACCCCCATAAAAACCTGTGGGAACTTGCGTTGGTCACGGACTCTACAAATCTAGAACTCGACGACCGGCTGCAGTTGGTCATCCCGCCTCTCAGGGAAGCCACGTCGCCGGTGCAATCGCGAAAGGGCTTGGAGCGAGAAGACCTGGCGCGCACGTGGCGCTCGCCTATGCAGAATGTGACAAACTCGCAGTCTCTGCCTTGCATAACCAAATTCCTGCCCTTTGAGACGCAGCGCGACCGCCCAGACCCTCCACCGCGGCCCCCCAAAATCGTGCCGGCAAAGAAGAAGAAGCTGACGCCAAGCGAAAAGGCACTTGCGGCAGAAGTTCGAGCACTGGAAGCCGAGAATTCGGTGTTGCGCAGGCACGTGCAGCGGCAGGACTGCGCGTTAGTGGCGCTGGCAAAGCTGCGACACGTCCCCGGTGCCGTGTGAACGCGTGGCAAAATTTGGGAGGGGGTGTAAATAATGCAGCCAACCCAAAACGGGCGACCCAACCCAAATTTGGAAGAATAACCGCCCGAGTCACCGGCGGTTATTAAGCGCCTAGAGTGCACGCTGTGACTCACCAAGAGCCGCTGGAAACAGACCGGTTGTAACATGTTGTAAGGATTTTTGAGTATTATGGGGNGGNNNGTTGTAACATGTTGTAAGGGTTTNGAGTATTATGNGGTGGTATGTTGTAACATGTTGTAAGGATTTTCGGGTATTATGGGGTGGNAACCATTTACAACATGTTACAACCGGTCTGTTTCCAGCGGCTCTTGGCGAGTCACAGCGTGCACTCTAGGCGCTTAATAACCGCCAGTGACTCGGGCGGTTATTCTTCCAAATTTGGGTTTGGATTTACCCCCCACCCCTGCCACCAAATCCTTGACGAGAAAGGCCGTTGTCAGTCTTCGTCCGAGTCTTCTGCCGCCTCTAAAGCTTTCTTCCGCTCGTGAATCTTGTGAAAGATGCTCCTAAGCACTTTGATTTGCCATTCCCCCGTTAGCCTTTTAAGCTCTGCCCATCCTTTAGGATCAGTTGGCATCCCGTGAAGTCTGTCGTATTCTTCGACAATTTCTTCTGTCGTCCTGAACTGGTAGTTGTAGTATTTCAGAATGGGCAGACGGTGCAAAGAGTACCATTTCTGAATGGTTTGCACGTCCAAGGTCGAGCTTGGCATTCGCCTCTTGATTGCGGCGAGAATCGGTTTCGCGGCGTCCGTATCAAAATCTTTTCCTTGAAAGGCAAGATAGAAGTATTTCATGAGAACATTGTACTCCGTCTTTGAATATTGCCTCCAGTAGGGGTTCACTCCTGGAGGGTAGTTCAGTAGCGAGTTCCGCAGTTTTTCATTAAACTCGGCAGTCTCTTCTGGAGTTGGTTGTGGCTCTGGAGTTGGTTGTGGCTCTGGTGGCAATGTCTCTCGTGCAAACAGATCCCCAAACATTCCAGGTGGCAACGCCTTCTTCGCGTCCTTTACAAAAGGGTCTTCTCCCTGCATCAGACTTCTCAACTGCTCTTCTCTTGAAGAATGCGGTTCTTCTGGTGGCAATGTTTCGTGTGCATACAAGTCTGGACTCGAGGCTCGTGGTGGCAACGTTTGCGGCATTGAATCCATGGGATGAACATCTTTTGTAGGAAACACATTCAAACCCTCTGCATCCACTTCTTGCGTTCGGAAACTTGAATCGTCTGCTATTTTCTCCAGTTCCGAGTATATCGCTGATGGCCGGTAAGTTGAATTCTGAGACGTTGCATCACCTGCATCACCTGCATCCTCCATCAGCGCATCCAATTCTTCCCGAGAATGGACTGCAGGGTGGTCTGGTATTTCCCCCAGGCCGCCAAAAACGTCCTCATCATCTCCAAACCCTAACGTCTTCGTTGCTTTGTGGAGTTTGAGTTTGGTCATGCGTTTTTCTAAATCAGCAAAGGCTTCAGAAACTACCGACGTTGTGCCCATCCTTCCTGGCATGACTTTCTGCGCTACACCAATCTCTATTACTCTTCTACTTTTTGTGGGATATCAATTCCCAGCGGCGAGTGAATTCTGAAGCGCCTGGTTGGCCATTTGAATGTTTTGCCGGTGCCGTTTATCCCGGCGCCTGGCTCCTTCGATGCCCACCCTTGTCATGGCTTTGCCCGTGACGTAAAACGGCTCGGACTTGCCACACAATGTGACGCATTGCGAGTCATCTCTCACGTAAATCTTGATTTGAAAGGCCATTGCTTCGCCAACGTAGTCCGCCGACTTGGCGGAGACGAAGAGCCGCAATTTAGGAAAGCGGCGTGCAGTCCAGTTTATGCCCAACATTGGCGATAAAGCGCTGCTAAAGAGGAAGACGCCACCAAGCCCGGCGGGCACCTCATCCCCAAAGATCGTCTCCAAATGCAGCGAGCAGTGCGTGGTTTGCAAATTGCGGTGCAGCGCCAGGGTCTTGAAAACGTGCTTTTGGTTCACAGGGGGCCCATTGTCTTGCGCCGTCAAAAACTCAAAACACAGCCTTGGAACCAACCTCACCATCTTGTCGCGATTTATCACCGGACAGTCTTTGTCTTGTAGCGCCGTGTCGCTGTGCGCCGGAAAGCTGGCTTCCATGTTACAACCCACCAACTCTAGCCAGTACGAGCGCTTGTGGGCCTTGCCAATTTTACGAAGCTCCTTGCACGTCTGCATCAAGCTGGCACCCGCAACAGGCTCAATGTACGGCAGCAGCGCGTCGGCAAAGCTTTCGTCTGTGTTGAGCAATCTCATCAAATCCAGCTTTCCTTTGCGCGCAGCCTCTTCGCGCGCGCACAAGCCCAGCAATCTTCGACCGAACAGGTACATTTCCTCCGATAACGTTGCCCGTGTTTCCATTGAGTTTAATACTTTTGCAAGGTCGTTTGCTCTGAAGTGCTCCCGCGTTTGATCTTCGATGTGCTCAAGGCGCACTACGAGGCGCTGCAAAGCTTCGATATGGACGTCCACACTTATGCAGTCTCCAATCTCCATACCGGGGTTGACGTAAGCTGTCGGCATACAAGCTTCCGGTGGATCAAAAATACCCGAAGCCGACAGCGCCGTATTGAACTCGCGGTGCATTGTGATGCGTTTTTTAAACCCCGCAGCCTTGCGCTGGATGTCACTCGGCGGCGCGGCCAAAGGATCAAACGAGAGATAGTCCTGAAGTGTATCATAGGACATTAGATTGCCAGCAATTCTGTTTATATATCTCTTCGCCATTTCTTGTGAACCGACTTCATTGACGCCTGTTGCGGTGAGGGCAAGGTTGAGCTCGTTGCCTCTGAAGAAGAGGCGCTCTCCAAGGTTGCGAACTTTGTTGACGTTGATGGCGGTAATGCACGGCACGGAAATCGACCCCTGATCAAATGGACCCTCATAACAATCAATGTGAAACGCCCATCCAGCCGTCGCCAAACCGAACATTTCAAGCGAGGTGTAGGCTGCATTGAGCCACAGCACGTCCATGTCTCTGCACGCCGATAGAGGATGCTTCCGAAAAATGTATTGCTGACGCTCTATGGCACTCACCATTTCAGGGCTCACATTCGGACCGTCGTCTTCTTGGTTTGTGTGGGTTGCATTTGGACACCAGTCAGTTGGTCCCAAATTGCCTGGCTCCGACATGCTTTGCTCGGTGTAAATACTGCAAGCATGCGCTCGAAACTGGCGCGTCCGCGCCACGTTGGCTGGTTGGCCACGCGTGGCAGCGCTGCAAGCAACTTGCAACTTGAGTGCGCACGCGAGTGACAAAGGCCACTTGTGTATCCACAACGCTCACCTAGCGAACTGCCAAACCATGGACGCGCCCTTTTGTCTAAAGATGAGGCCCCACTGGCCCGAGAGTAGCAAATTCAACACACCGTCGCCCGTTCAAAAGGAGGCCGAAGACGTCATCAACCTGACTAACGATTCGGGCATTGTCGTCCTCCCGTGCGGCGCCGGGAAGACGGCCGTCTTCATTCGCCAGGCTCTCCGCTGCAAGTTTGGACGCGTGCTCTTTCTGACCGTTGGCACGTTGAGCGTCAATCAAATTGCGCGCGAAATTTCGGAGCACACCACCGCGGAAGATTACGTGTGTGTCTATACGGCAGAAAAGCGGGGAGATCCAAACGATCTGTGCTGCTTTCTTGTGACAACGTACTGTATGTTCGCGGCTAATGAAGAGAAACACGCGGCGGCGACAAGGAGAATGAGCGATTACGTAAATCGAGAGCTGTGGGACCTGATTGTTTTTGACGAGGTTCAGCACGCGCCCGCCAGAACAATCCAGCCTCTCGTCCGGCGGCTCAGAGCCAGACGCAAGCTAGGCTTTACCGGATCGCTGGTTCGCATGCAGATGAGCCTGGCGGAAGAGCGCGCCGTGCGGCAGGGCGGCGTTTCGCGCACCGACGCCATCCAAGATCATTTTTCGTTCATAGGACCCGTTTTGTTTCGCAAGCGGTGCATCGACCTGGAGAATGAAGGGCACATTGCCAGAGTGAAGCTGACGAGCATTGCTACGCCGATGACGGAGCAGTTTCAAGCGGCCCACGGCAAATGCGCGCGCACGACGAAAAAGTACGTGGCGTCCATCCACCCCAAGAAGATTGAAATGGCGTGGATGCTGGCTCATTTGCACGAAAAGCTAGGCCACACGGTTGTCATATTTGTCGAGTACCACTTGCACGCCAACATTTTGCGCAGCATCTTTGACAGCGAATGGGGCGTGCTATGCGGCGTTGGCACAGACGATCAAGTGTCGAGTGCAGTGCAGCACAATCAGGAAACGCTCAAACGGTTCAACCAAGGAGAGCTCAAAGGCTTGATCAGCACACCGATTGGCGATACGGGGCTCAACATGAACCACCCAAACTTTAGGTGCGTCATTGTCTTCAGCGCCCACGGAGGCGCGGCCGGTGCGCTGCAGCGCCTTGGGAGGGTGAACAGGGTAACAACCTGGACACAAGATCGAGATGTCCGCCTTGATCAACAGAAGAAGGCTTTTTATTACGAGTTGGTCTCGCCAGGGACGGAAGAGGTTCAGGCATCGGAAAGTCGGCTGAGACAGTTTGAGGAAGAAGGGTACACGATGGATCAGAAGGAGTTTGAGACCGTCAAAAACAAACTTCTAACGGCCACGGAAATCCCCAGCTTCCCGTGCGCTGACAAGGAAGCGGAAGAGGGGCTGCTGTTTGCGGTATTGACACAGGAAGGCCGCTCGGCAGCGGAGGCTGATGGGCGCCGCGCTGCAATAGAAATCAAAAGGGCGCATCAGGACAAGAAGAAGAGCAAGAAACGCGCAGCGCAGAGCAGCGCAGCGTCGTCCCTCTTCAAACAGCGCGCCAAGATGCAAATGCGCACTCTGGCAAAGGAAGATGTTCAAGTCAAGTACGATGCCACAAAACATCGACTGGGAGAAATTGAACGCCGAGTCGTAACACAAGAAACTTCACAACTTCTCCAAGAAGTTGGGATTGGCAAAGAGCGGCAAAGGGAGCTTGCAGAGGTACTTGCTCAGGACATCGCTCAAGAAATGACACAGGCGGCAGGAAGAAAGGGCGCGTCCGGCACGTCCGGTTCTGCGCGGGTCGCATAGACGTGCATGAGTGTGTCGTTGTTGCGATTGAACTGTACGTGCAGCACATATCCGTCGCAAATTGTCTTACCGTGTCGGTTTGGAAGCCCCCAATTTTCCAGACAGCGCACGTGCAGAGTAGACGGGCAAAACGGCGAGGTAGATACCATTGTGCCTCGGACGGAGACGTGGTCGACGACGTCGTCCAAAGTACGGGCGCTCATTGGAGGAGGGCAGGGCCGGAACGCGTGGCGAATGCAGCTCGCTGTAAACTGCAAGTTGTCGATGCGGCTGTATAGCGAGAAAGAATCGTGGGAAGAGGGAAACAAAATGCAAGTGGCTACGCGGCAGCTGTCGCCGCGACACACCGCGCACGATCGCCACTGGTCATTGTGGGCAGTCGATCTAGACCTTACAGAACACGAGGTGGTGCGAGTAAGGGCGTGCCCAAAGTGGGAAATGGACCAGAATGACGCCATTGCCATTGTGCAAGAACTAAAAAAGCAAGTGTCGTTGAGATCGGCGTGGACGATTGAATGCATGCTGATTGTCTTGCTGCGGAACGACATTACGCAAATGTTTGAAACGTTTGTCGCCTTGCAGCTTGGTCCCCTTCTGAAGCAGATCGTGGTTTTGTTTGTAGAAGAGGAGCACGCAATCTTACTACGACTTACAAAGGCGGTGATGATGACGTGTTGTGCGCAGGCTTGCGCTTACGCCGCTCGTTTGCAAGAACGCGCCTAGCCGTCTGAAAAAAAATCCTCCCCACGTGGAGAGGATTTTTTTTGTTGCACGCGCGCGCGTGGCGTCGCGCGCGCGTGCTCCGCTAAAGCCGAGGAGGAGTGCCGAGTGTGTATAGATAGGTACAAAAAACCAGAGTGTGAGTGGCAATGAATTCTAAAGACGACAATATCGAAGAATTCAAAACCTGGTTTGCTCAAGCCCAACATAAAAACGCCCCGTTTTGTTCTCACGAAAATGAGGCAAAGGTTTTGCACCTGCTGCAATACCAAGAAATCAAAATACGAGACAAGTGCATTCCAGTGCCGTGCCAGAGCTTGAAAGAGCTGGATGTAGAGGCAGTTCGCGCCAAATGCGTAGAGACGTTTCCAGATTACAATCACGCCGACGGAGGGAAGTTTTACCATTACCCTCTCAATGTGATTGCCATATTTCAAGGCAAGAGTCCATACAGCGTTCCAAGAAGGCCCGACACCAAGCGCATGACAGTGGAAACGGACATTACAACCAAGGTCGGGAACAGCGATTTTAGTGCGAGCACGTTCAGCGTCAGCGTCAAGATTGGCGCCTTTCGCACGCCCAGTGTGCAAGCAAGCTCTTTGGAGGACGCGCGCAAGTACCGCAGTTTGTGTCACAAAATCAAAGCCGCAGACTCGCCTTTGGGCAAAGGCGACCCTGAAGTGCTTGCGGAGGCAAGACAGGCCGCTGCAACCTTGGCTTTAAAACAAGACCGTTTCAATCACCACCTTGGCATTAGGTCCATCTTAAAGTCGGACGCTCTCGGCACAACTCCAGGCGTTGTCAAGGCGACGCGCATCTTCGACCCGCCCGTGACGTCGCGGCACTTTGCGGAGCTTGGTGCCGGCACGCAATTTGCGGA
>PAAT01000164.1 GCA_002698965.1 Rhodopirellula sp.
GCTACTGTAACCGCCCGGAATTCTGTGCCGGCTACATCCGGGATGCCATAATATTCAGCTAGATTTTGGTTGATCACAACGAAGTTACTGTCGATCATGTCATAGATACTTAGGTCGTTTTGAAGCAGATGATTTATGAAATGGTAAGTTTCCAGTTCCATGTCGGACTTAATGTACCGAGTGAACTGAGGGTACCTTCCGATGTCGACGGCCTGTTCATTGTGCCGATAAAGTTTTAGCCATTGATTTGAAAACGAAGTTACAAAGTTCCAGGAACGTGAATCCTGCACCATACGCGTGACCTGTGCAGGGAGCTGTTTCTGTAATTGACCTTTGGCAGCTAGGCTATATAGTTCTTCATCCGGCGGGCCGTTCCAAAGGAAGTATGATAGGCGGGAAGCTAATTCGTACTCGCGATCTTGTTTTTGTTTTTTCTCAGGGTTGCCTTCAGCCAGATAGATGAAGTTGGGAGAGCAGAGGACTGCGACTAATGTTTCGCGGATACCATCTTCAAACGCCGAATACTCTCCTCTTACGGCACTCCAGAAATTGTAATATAAACTTACTTCCTCTTTGGTCGCGGGACGCCGGAATGCTCGGCTGATAAAAGTCGTCAGGATTTCCTTGGCATAGACTTCGGCGTTGTCTTTGTTCTTGGAGTCGAAGAAGATTTGAGTATGACTTTTCGGTGGCCAGGTCTCAAAGTAAGGTGCCTCGAACTCAAGCTCACTAACAACGATTGATGACCCGGTCTCGCTTTTATCCTTGATGAAGTCCCCATTCCAAACCGTCAGAACTAAAATATTAGAAAGGGAGGTCATTTCGTTCAGGTCGAGTTGCGGCGTCGGCAGGTTCTCCAACCTTCCGACGAATTGGTATTGTTTGAATTCACCGGGGGCAGTCTTTATCTTCTCGATTCGGTCAAACGTCTTGGAGTCCTGGCCGTCGTCCGTTCGATTGCCAAGTGAAACCTGTAGTACTGCCTGACGTTTCTCGTTATCAGCCGCTGCTGCTTTAACTCGAGCAATTTGTGCCTGTTGTTCTTGTCTGACTTTATGATCGGCAGCCAGGGGGGTAAAGACGATTTCTTCGATACTTACCAATCCGTTCCAACGAAAATAACATTCGTTCTCACCCTTTTGGAGAGCGACAATTCCCAGCGGAGTACACATCCGTGTTACATCCCGAGGTTCGCGTTCCAGCTTGAATTTGTGGTTTATTCGGTTGTTGCGGTCCCCGAATTCCATGTAAAGCTCTGTTTCAGTATTCTCTTTCAAAGCACTGCGGATGATTTCAACATGATAGAGATCGGTCTTAGGAGGGGAGAGTTTGAAGCGCGCGGTTCGGTTGTTGCCCGGCTTCTCATCTTTTTTGTCGACTAAAAGTCCATTTTCAAGGACGGATCGTTCCAGTCGGTACGCGTCCTCTCCCGTGACGGAGTAGGCTCCGCCCCTTCTTTCGGTGAGTCGGTCTGTTACTTTGGTAATCAACTCCTTGTTTCCATAGACCTTTTTGAATTGTGCATCACGACCGGTAGTGCGGGATGCAGTGACCCGAAATGCAAAGTTTCCCTGGACCGGGAAATCGCGTCGAATCAGCAACTTCATGTTCGGCGAAGGCCCATGCCAGGATCCTGGCGCTTTTTCCACATGTTGAAATGCAGAGTCGAGGTGCATTCCATTGGAGACCACTTCATAACGGTTACGGTCAGAACCACGCATCCCGACTCCGAGGTTGTGGAGGATATTGTTAAAGGGGACAGGCCGACTTGCCGGATCAAGAAAGATGGGCTCGCCCTGCTCGTTGAGAACGTCAGGAAGGATGTGGGCATTACTTACCGGTTGAGAAACATATCCGCCGAATTGCCCGGACTTCTTTTCCCCGGATAATTCCTTCCCGATATCCGTTCCTACCCGGACGCGGTATCGAGCGATGTGCGGTTTTTGAGTGAAGATCGATTGAGCAAGCGCCTCGCGCGCCACCTTTTGGTAATAATCCAAATGCAGAGGGCTGATTTGTTGGACATTTCCGTTATTGGTGAATCCGGATTTAGATTTTGCGTCTTCGGGTAAGGCATCCCCGAAATTGACATCGATTCCTAGTAGCTCCTGGAGTGTATTTGTATACTGTTCACGAGTCATCCTTCGCATGACGACGCGGTTCGTACTGCGATGAGCCTTAATGGATTTGACGAGTTCGGTCTGGATCCAATCGGTCAGCGTTTCGAGCGTTTCTTCGTCCGGATGGTCTGCATCTTCCGGCGGCATATCGCCCTGATTGATCATGTCTAATGCGTGATGCCATCGTTGAGCGTCCGGGCCCTCAATAAAATCAGGGTTTAGGTTGTCGAGACGAACCTTTCCTTCCTGAACATCGGCGTTATGGCAGTCATAACAATAAGTAAGCAAGATTGGCTTTACAGTCTTTTCAAACGCCGATTGGGNATTTTGAGCTTTGGCAGTTATTGAAAAGGCCAACAAGAGGCTAGCCAGGAGAGACAGAACCNGTAATTTCATACGAAAGATCGCCGTTAAGGTAAGGTTTCCAGGTGGGAGGCGGGCAGGGATCGTNTATTTATTATAGTGGTAGACACACTTTTATGGAATGCGAGCTTACCTCTAGTACCCACTCGCAAAGAGGTACTATANGAGTTACATTCGAGATACAAAATTAACTCCCGCTTATCGCTATGCAAAAGGTATTAGTTATTTGAATATTTTCGGTCGTTCCCAATTAGTGATCGTGTTGTCGATCTTTTTGGTGTCTCCCCACCTGCACGCGCAGGACTTGTTGGAGAAGTATACAGCTGCTGTATGGAAGAGTACGGCAGGTGAAACACTGAACTACCGTTATCGCGCACCGGGACAAGTCGAGGACGGGGAAAAATATCCGCTGTTGCTGTTTTTACATGGTGCTGGCGGACGAGGAAATGATAATCGGGGTGAATTAACAGACGCAGGTACTATTCAAGCGTTGGAAAAGGCGGGAGTCTCGGGGAAGTTTAATTCCTACGTTATCGCCGGTCAGGTACCGAAGGAAGCATTGTGGGTTGATGTTAACTGGCGCAGCAACTCCCACAAGATGCCTCAGATTAGTCAATCCATGAAGTTGATGTTTGAGGTTTTAGATACTTTTATTGCTGATCCGGAAAAGCAGATTGATCGGGAACGCATCTATGTGATGGGGTTATCAATGGGAGGCTACGGTACTTGGGACGCGATTCAACGACGACCTGATTTATTTGCCGCCGCCGTACCTATCTGCGGAGGTGCGGACAGCACACTCGCCTCGAAAATTGCTCACGTTCCTATTTGGGCATGGCATGGAGACAGGGATAGTGCCATTCCGGTAGCCCGTTCACGTTCTATTATAGAAGCGTTGCAACGATCTGGTGGTAATCCACGGTATTCCGAAATCAAAGGTCGTGGTCACGACAGTTGGGTGGATGCATTTAACCATCCTCCACTTTGGGAATGGATTTACAGTCAAAAGAAACGGGCTCCGGGGGTAAGGTTTGACCCGGTCAAGAAGGATATTGAAGGCTGGACCGTTTATGTTGATCCGTCCTTATTGGAGGGGCACCATGCGGAGCTCGGTCGTGATGCAATCAAGATGCTGGCCAATCACCTGCAACGTATCAAAATCTTTGTTCCTGAAAAGCAACTAAAGACGTTACAGACGTTAGAGATTTGGTTAGAACGGCATCACCCAACGCTCGGTGCAATGCAGTATCATCCGGGGGGGCGATGGCTCAAAGAGAATGGTCATGATCCTCGCTTGTTAAATAAAGTGCATTTGCCCCGAGCCGCATCGCTCTTATCTCGTCAACAGATCCTTAAGCATCCAGCCGTGATTTTACATGAGTTGGCGCACAGTTATCACGACCAGGTGCTTGGTTTTGGGCACGAAGGAGTGAAGCAGGCTTATGATCGTGCGATGGCTGCTGGAAAGTATCAGGAAGTCTTGCTTTATACTGGCCAGACGGTAAAACACTACGGTACCACTAATGAAAAAGAGTTTTTTGCTGAGGCAACGGAAGCCTATTTTTATCGCAATGACTTTTATCCGTTTGTGGCTGCGGAGTTGGAGATCTATGATCCATTAACGTTTTCTGTGCTGGAAAAGATCTGGGGTAAGTTACGTTAGTAATTAGCTCGACGGATAAAGCAATTGAGAACTTTACATGCCATTTGGGCGTGGATAGAATCATCTTTTTAACCATTACTTGTTGAAAATAAAACGCTTATAGGTGTTTGATATGGCGGATAAAGAGTCAGTAATTGGCGATGAGTCTGAAGCCTCGACAATCATGATCGAAGCTGAAGGGCTTAGCAAGTTTTATGGCAGTTTTGCTGCCACCCGAAACGTCTCGTTTAGTGTCCCTCGTGGCCAGGTTTGTGCTTTTCTAGGTCCCAATGGGGCTGGAAAGTCCACAACGATGAAAATGCTTACCGGTTTTCTCGCTCCGAGTCAGGGGCGGGCATTGATCGGCGGATTCGACGTGGCAACACAACGTTTGCAGGCGGCGGAAGTCTTAGGTTATCTGCCTGAAAATGGTCCCCTCTACACAGAAATGACGCCCCATAGCTTTCTTAAGTATGTTGGCAAGACCAGGTTGCTTAAGGCAGACGAATTAGCTTCGCGGTTAGACTATGTCCGAGAGACTTGTATGCTGGCCGATGTTTGGGAAAAACAGATTGGGAAACTTTCGCGGGGATATCGTCAGCGAGTTGGTATGGCACAGTCGCTTCTTCATGATCCGGATGTCCTGATTTTGGACGAACCCACGAGTGGTTTGGATCCGAATCAGGTTCAGGGAGTGCGTGAGTTGATTACGACACTAGGTAAAACCAAGACGGTCTTGTTGTCGACTCACATTCTTCAGGAAGTTCACGCTGTTTGCGATCGCGTCATACTGATTCATGATGGTGCCGTTGTATTCGACGGAGCCACGGATGCACTTGGAGTCGATGGTGGTGAAATGGAAGAAAAATTCCGCCAATTGACTGCCGGAGCTGAATACGTTTCAGCTTCACCTCGGGAAGATAAGGAATAAAGGTGGGATAATGAAAATTCGAATTGGTGTTATTTGGCCGATTATGATGCGTAACCTCGCGAGTTATTTTTCGGGGGCGCTTGGTTATTTGTTTATTATAGTATTCGTCGTGGCCGGTGGAGCACTCGCCTTTGACGCTGAGTTCTTTACTGCCAATGAGTCAAGTCTGGATCAGCTTTCGGAGTGGTTTCCTCTGCTGCTCCTGTTCTTTGTACCGGCGCTGACAATGGGCGTATGGGCGGAAGAACGTAAGAGTGGAACCGACGAATTGCTCTATACACTGCCTGCCACCAACTTGGAAATCTTACTCGGCAAGTACCTGAGTGTGGTCGCCGTGTATTCACTGTCGTTACTATTCTCTACAACACACATCTACATTCTCACCGATCTGGGAGATCCGGATTGGGGGTTACTGACTTCGACCTATTTTGGTTATTGGCTTGCCGGTTGTGCGATGTTGGCCGGCGGAATGCTGGCGTCCATGCTGACGACGAGTATGACGGTGGCATTTGTGCTGGGAATTGCAATCTGTGGCGTACCCGTTTTCCTGGACTACGCAGCGGCATTCCTTGGAGCACGGGAAGTTGTTGAATCGCTGAGTCTCTCACAAAAGTTTCAGGACTTTGGGATGGGCATCGTGCCGTTTGATGGTGTGCTTTATTTTGTTAGTCTTGCCGCTGTCCTGCTATATCTGAATCTGGTGGTCATGTCAAAACGATTATGGGCTAGCGGGAAACAGCTGGAAACAGGCACTCAGTATGGAATTCGTACCATCTCACTAGGTGTTGTTTTAACCTGTGTTACGATCTGGGCTGGCAGTAGTGCTGTCCGTTTTGATTGGACGAAGGAAAAGTTGTTTAGCCTTTCTGCAACAAGCCAGGTCATGCTGGATTCCGTTGAAGCTGAACGCCCGATTGAAATCCAGGCGTACATCAGCCCTGAAGTACCTCGTGAATATGCCGAAACTCGTAAACGACTAGTTGGCTTGCTGCGACAATTTGAAGAATTAAGTGGAGATCGTCTGGACGTTCGCATCGTGGATGTGGAACCGTTTAGCGAAGAGGCAAACGAGGCTCGGCATTTTGGTATCACCCCGGTCCAGTTAATGACCGAAGTCGATGGTCGACGACAGGAGGCAGAAGTCTTTTTAGGCGCTGTTGTCATTAGCAGTTACGACAAAGTGGTGGTTCCCTTCTTTGGGAAAGGCATTCCGGTTGAATATGAACTAACGCGTTCTATTCAGACCGTTGCCGAAAAAGAACGTCTGACCGTTGGCGTGCTTACGACGGATGCAAACGTGATGGGCGGTGGTAATGAGTGGCAAATCGTTACGGAACTAAAAAAACAATACGAAGTGGTTCAGGTCTCTCCTGATCTTCCGATTTCTGCTGACGAATTCAATGTTCTCTTAGCAGTGATGCCTTCGTCATTGACGGATCCGCAAATGGCCGGTCTTCTCGCGTATGTCGAGGAAGGAAATCCAATTTTAATCTTCGACGACCCCTTTCCTTTGGCGATGGGGTCACAATTTGGAGTCACCGGTGCTCCGCGTCAGCCTAAGCCCTCTCAGGGAGGGCAAATGGGAATGATGGGCGGAGGCGCACCTCCACCGCAGCCTAAAGCCGATGGTGGTCAGGCGTCACGCCTGATGGAACAATTAGGTATCCTTTGGAAATATGACCGCGTTGCATTTGATATGAGCAATCCTCATCCTGAATTCTCACAGTTGCCGGCGGAATATCTGTTTCTTACAGCCAGCGGTGGTAATGAGGACGCATTTAATTTGTTGGACGGTGTAAGTAAGGGACTCGAGGAATTGGTCGCGATTTATGCCGGCTCTATTCAGGCTGCCCCGGGATTAAAGGATGGAGATCTCACAGCACTGATTACGACAGGCCCCAATTCAGGATTGCTCGAGTGGAATGAATTTGTTGATGACCGTCCCAATAGTATGGCGATGATGATGGGAGGCGGTCAGGCGGCACGACCAGCTTCTGACCCGAATCGGAGGGTGGACGTGGCGAATCATGTCATTGCCGCGAAAATTAATCGCACGGATGAGAAACAAGCGAACGCTATCTTTGTTACCGATGTCGATATGATCTCTGATTTCTTTTTTCAGGAGCGTACCTTTGGCAACTTGGATTTCCAGTTTGATAATGTAACGTTTGTTCTGAATGCCGTTGATTCCCTCGCGGGAGTTGATAACTTTATGGAACTCCGCTCACGTCGGCCGGCACATCGTAGCTTGCAAGAAGTGGAAGAGGAAAAAAGCGCCTTCCTGAAGGATTCAGCCGACAAGCGAACGGAAGCGGATGAAAAGGCTGAAGAAGAACTTGAGAAAGCACAAGAACGCCTGTCTGCTCGTGTTGATGAAATCGAAGCTGATGATGCGTTGGACCCCATTGCAAAACAGCAGTTATTGCAACAGGCTCAACAGGATGAACAGCAAAGATTTTCATTGATTCAAGCTCAGATTGAGCAAGAAAAAAATGAGACGATTCGGCAAATTGATATGGAGACAAACCGCGAAGTGGCGGCCATTGAGGCAAAGCACCGACGACGTGCTATTTGGCTACCGCCCATTCCCGCCATTCTGGCTGGAATCGTGGTACTAATAATTCGATTGACAAACGAAGGTAAATACATCGCGCCCGAAAGGCGACGGTAAAGGAGCAAGGGAGGAGTTTTAAAATGAGTAATTCAAATCTTGCACAATCCGGCTGGAACACAACATTTCTATTTGTGGGTGCTGCATTAGTTGCATTGGGAGTGACTTTGTCTGGTGGTCTTGGCGGTTCATCCGGGGAGATCGAAGAGATCGGACGCATGGGAGAGCCGTATTTCGAAGTGTTTGATTCGACAAAGGCGGTTTCTTTGCAAGTGACTGCGTTTGACGCCACGTCAGCTCGTCCGTTGGATTTTGAAGTGCAACGGAATTCGCAGAAGCAGTGGGTGATCCCTTCACATCACAACTATCCCGCTGACGCTCAAGATAGACTTGGTGCTACGGCGGCATCTGTCATGGGAATGAAACGCGGTGCGTTACAAACGCGGTGGCCAGAGGATCACGCCAAATATGGTGTCGTAAATCCACGTCAGGAGTCCCTTAGTATCGCCGATGTCGAAGGTGTTGGGACTCGTGTTACTATTTTGCTGGAAGATGCCAGTGAGGCAGTGGTGGATGTAATTATTGGCAAGAAGGTTGAAGATCAACCATCGGATTATTTTGTACGTGCTCCAGAGGAAGACGAAGTTTACATTACCACCCTATCCAATGTTGACTTGTCGGCTAAGTTCTCGGACTGGATCAATACCGATCTGTTGGAAGTTCAGGGTGGAGATATCAATCAGGTCACAGTTTACGATTATGAAGTTGACGAATCCGAAGGGACTTTGTCCGAAACAGAGGTCAGTCAACTGACTCGAGAGGACTCGACAGCAGATTGGCAACTGGAAGGCTTGGAGGATGAGGAGTTGGAAGTGGATTCTGATGCCTTAACCGATATTATTTCCACATTAGATAATTTTGAGATTGCGGGTGTACGTCCAAAACAGGAGGGTTTGACCGCCGATTTGGCACTGGATATGGAGCGGATTCTTGCGGAACCTGCTGTGACTCGTAATGCTTTTGCTCAACGTATGGTGAGTGAGATCAATCGGGACTTACTCAGCCGTGGATTTCGGTTGCAGCCAGGGCAATCCGGAGCGCCAGATGATATTTCACTCTTGGCACTGCAGGGAGAATTACGGGCCGGAACGAATGAAGGGCTTGCCTATCGATTGTATTTTGGCAGGGCATTCGCCGGTTCGCAGGATGACCTTGAAATTGGCTTGAGCTCCGAGGAAGAGGCAGCAAGTGGAGCCGAAGAAGAAAACGTCGTAGAAACGGATACCTCAGAGGAACAGGCCGGTGAAGATGTCGAAACGCTCGATACGCCATTGGAGTTAGAGCCTAACGTTGATGAAAGTGGAGATTCGGAGGTCGATCCGGACAATCAGCCTGGCCGTTATGTCTTTGTGCGGGTTACCTTTGACGAATCGCTGTTAGGTGATCGGCCGGAAGAGCCTGTCCAACCGGAAAAACCAGCTCTTCTCCAAGCGGCCGACGAAACGGAGGAACAAGGGCCTGAAGCACCTCCGGCAGAAAAAAGTGAAGGTAAACCCGAAACACCTCCAGAGGATGGAGGTTCCTGCCAGGAGGAACCTGCGGAAGAACCTGCAGAAGAACCTGCAGAAGAACCTGCAGAAGAACCTGCAGAAGAACCTGCAGAAGAACCTGCAGAAGAACCTGC
>PAAT01000165.1 GCA_002698965.1 Rhodopirellula sp.
ACTTTCTTCTTGGCAACTTTACGCTTTGGTGCAGCTTTCTTCTTAGCTACCTTCTTCTTAGCTACCTTCTTCTTGGCAACTTTCTTCTTAGCCACCTTCTTCTTAGCTACCTTCTTCTTGGCTACCTTCTTCTTGGCAACTTTCTTCTTGGCAACTTTCTTCTTGGCAACTTTACGCTTTGGTGCAGCTTTCTTCTTAGCTACCTTCTTCTTAGCTACCTTCTTTTTGGCTACCTTCTTTTTGGCTACTCGTTTTTTAGCAGCTGCTTTTTTCTTGGCCACGTTTATGTCCTCCGAAATTTATTCTACGGTGTCTATGTCGCAAGTCGTCGTTTGCAAAAAGTTCGCTACACGTTTGGCAAACAACTGAAATTCCTTCACACTCGCTCACGACTCTGTATTGAATCGTTAAACAAGTTAAGCTTCAACAATAGTATTTGTAAGCATCATCGGAATTAATGCAATGTTTTTTTAACAATAATATCCCACTCTGCGGAAATCAAAAGGTTTTGTTGAGCGGGTATTAGACGTTACATCGCAAGTTTAATGCAATGCTAGTTTCTCAAAAGTACCGACCATGCATTCGTTGGAGCATCTGATAAGACGAGTAAGCGAGAAAGAAGAACATGATTGCGATGAACATCATGTTCAGTCTCAGGCCGATCAATCCTGCCAGCGCACCGCATACGATCGACAACATCAGCGACTTGCTCACCCCGTCCGGCACGCGACTTAGAACAAATAACTCACGAGCAATCTGACCTCCGTCGAGGGGATAGACGGGAATAAGATTCATCACCGCCCAAAACAATCCGATTTGAATAAAGCCAAAGCAAAAGATCGAAAGGAATTCATTCTGTACTCGGATCGTCCGGAGATGGCCACGTACCACATCTTCCCAAAGGATCAGTTTGTCCGGCCCCCGATCTGCTCGATCCAAGATCCCAAAATACGTTCCGGAGAAGTGATCCAACATTTCGCGAGGAACGAATAATCTGGGGGTTTTATCTTCGACCGTTTTCCATATCGGCTCAGCAAACTTCGCCATCCCCTCAAGCTCTACTTCGTAATTCATCAACTCGAGTCGCGTAATCAATTCATCGTTGTTCTTATCAGCCAATCCCAATACAGCATGACTTGGTTTTGGAAATTGCTGAATGTCATAACACGGTAAAACCGCACCATTGACATCACGAAGATTTTGAAGGGACCCAACGGGATCAGCTGTCCAGGCTGCAGGAATACCCACAATGCCGGTTAAAAACCCATCTGTTTTCCCCATTCCACGGAGCAACAATATCAACAGAATAGCGGACAGCATTTGTACTCCAGGCCCCATGGCTGTCACGAATATTTTGGAACCCGAGGAGTATTGTCGACCATAGCCTACATAATTGGAAACCGAATCGGGTACCGCCAGACCGCCGAAGTGATAGAGAACAACATGTGACTGAATGCCGCACTTACGGAAAGCTAATGCATGTCCCATTTCATGAATCAAAATAGAAAGGAATATTGCCAAAGCAAACCCCAGAACAGGAAGTGGCTCTCGCCCGGCCGGCAGGCTAAGTATTGCAGCAATGGCCCAAAATCCGGGATGCACTCGGACCGGTATCCCGAAACAACGAAAAGCCAGATCGAAATCAGTTCTGTTTGGTTCACCTAATAACAATTGAGAATCCCTTGTTTACCTTGCAAACGCATACCGCAGAAAACTCAGCATCTGCCTATTAGGCCGCAGACTTGGTTGCGGTAAGTGTCTTTCCGGTCAAAGACTCCATTATAAAGACTGCAGCTCGCTGTGAAGCACCGGGATGCCCGTACATTTCTGACAATATTGACAATTGAGCAACGCTTTCGTCATAGCTTTCTGAATCACTGAGCCACTGAATCACATGTCCAGCAATTTCCGCCGACTTATCCGTACACGTGGGGTATTCCGGCATCGGGATATCTTCACCATCTGGGTCATCCGGATGCCAGTCACGTTCGAGTGGTACAAATGGCTGGGAAGACGCGATAAGGTTCACCAAGGTGATATAGCGAACATTTACCATGAACTTTGCATACTTATAAAGCAACTTACTCATGTGATATAACACGACCGTTGGCTTTTGATAATACATCAATTCCAGCGATACACTTCCTGAACAGGCCATGCAACAATCGGCTGCCTGCATAAGTTCGGGGGTGCGACTCGTGTAAACTTCAATATTGAGATCAGCAGCAGCAATCTGTTCCCGGGCAAATTCTGCCTGCGACTCCTTGAACGCCGCCACCGCAAAACGAACATCCGGCACACGCTCTTCAATCTGTTCAACGGCTTTCAAAAACCACGGCAACTGGCTCTCAACTTCCTGTGTGCGAGAACCTGGCAGAATCGTAACTAGCGGCCCTTTGCCATTTTGCATCGCCTCTATAAACGTACTATCAGCTTGATGGGAAACCAATTCGTCAAAAAATGGGTGCCCTACATATTTAGCGTCACATCCGCGATCACGGTACCACTTCTCTTCGAACGGTAATTTGCACAATGCATAGCTGACATTACGCCGCATTTTGCGTATTCGCCATGGCGCCCAGGCCCAGAGTTGAGGAACCCCATAATAATAAACTGGAATCCCGTGGCGACGTGCACGTTTAGCAATAGCCCAATTGAAACCGGGGTAATCAATCAGGACTACAGCATCAACCTCGTTGTCTTTAAAGTACCTCTCTGCCTGACGAGCAAATGCAAAGAACTTATGCAGATTCAATAACACTCGTACAAAGAACATCACGGCAAACTGAGTCAGGTCAAACAGGAGCTTGCAGCCCACTTCTTGCATGCGCGGACCACCAAAACCGACACATTCAATGTCCGGATCATGACGTTTCAATTCCTGAATCAGATTGGAACCGTGCAAGTCACCGCTCGGCTCACCAACTGAAAAGAAGATCCTCATAACCTGTCTCACTACCTTTACTATTGCCAACATGAAGCTGGAGAAATTCTGTCACAAATTATCAACAAAACGTCAGCATGGTGGTATAGCAGATTTAAATTTCAGCACCGGTTTGGAGTACCGCCGCGGCATTATTCAATGTTAAGATGCCAGTTTGCAATCATTCACTCCCACGAAGCAACTATCCCTAATGACCAGACTTATACAACGCTTTCTGCTCATCTGGCTATCGTTACTCTCACTCACAGCGTATTACTGGCCCAGCTTTGGAATTGAATTCGATCCTTTCGAACACACCGCCAAAAACTCATTACCTTATCTAATCATCGTGACGATGTTCGGCGTCGGCTGGATGCTTCCTATTGACGAGATCAGAAAGGTCGCTTCGCAATGGCCAAAAGTTATAGGTGGAACTTTTACACAATTTCTCGTCATGCCCTTACTGGCATTAGGAGTTGGGCTGGCCTTTGGGCTTTCGGGGGAAAACTTGGTCGGTGTCATTCTTGTTGGCTGTGTACCGGGAGCAATGGCCTCTAACGTCCTCACGATAGTCTCAAAAGGTAATGCAAGTTACAGCGTCAGCCTAACTACGTTAGCGACCATCCTGTCACCAATCGCCGTTCCGACCATGCTGGCAATATCCGCTTCGGTAGTTGACCAATCTACACGCGAGATAATTGAAAGTGCGAGCAACGATTCGGGCAGCATTTATCTAGACTCAGCTGTTAAATTACTTAAATGGGTCGTCCTACCGGTCATTGCCGGATTCACCATGGGACGCTTACTCCCTCAATATGAATCTCAGGCAAAAACCATCGGTTCTAATATGGCCAACCTGGCCATTCTTTTAATTGTTGCCGCAGTCATTGGCATTTCGCGTGACGATTTGGCCGCACTACCGATGATGGTATTTGGCTGTTTGTTACTAATCAACATTCTGGGATATCTCAGCGGATTTACCGGGGGCTCTTTCATGCGATTAACCCATCCCATGAAGCGTGCTCTGACACTTGAAGTGGGGATGCAAAACGCCGGGCTTGGTGCCACATTAGCTACCCAACTATTCACCACGGATTCAAGTGTCGCCATTGCACCGGCCTTCTATACTTTTTTCTGCATGTTTACGGGCACTATTCTGGCATGGTACTGGAACTCTAGACCGGTCCCTGAACACGGGCCGCAAGAGGTTTCGCACCATCAGCATGGCTAAGTCATCTAAGGCAATCATTCACGACATTCCGGAAGCCGCTGCGGCACCCGAAGTTCAGCGTCATAATTTTCTGGTGATGGCGTTCTATCAGATCACGCTACGATGTGGCTGGATTTTCAAAACTGAGAGTATCGTAATGCCTGCATTTCTGGATGCTTTAGGTGTATCAGCCTGGGTAAGAGGTTTCCTGCCATTATTCAATCGGTTCGGCCAAAGCGTGCCTCCGATGCTGCTTTCTTCAGACGTACGAGGAGCGCAGCACAAGAAAACCATCGTATCGCTAACCATGTTTTTGCTTGCGGTCTGTTTTCTTGCCATTGCATTCATCTGGAACCTATCGGCAAATGCCTGGTGGATGCCTGTCATCTTCCTGCTGATCTATGGGTTATTCTTTATGATCGTTGGCGTCCATAATCTTGCTGCCCGAGCCGTTCAGGGAAAGCTCATCCGAGCGAATCGCCGTGGCCGACTTATGATGGTTGGGAATGTTATCGGAGCCCTAGCCTCAGTCAGTCTAGCCTATTGGCTGTTTCCTCAATGGTTACCCGCAGAAGGTCCGCATAACTTTTTCGGGCTATTTGCTTTTGCGGCTGGCATGTTTGTTGTTTCAGCTTTCGTTGCTATGGTCGTCATTGAACCTGAAGACCATCATCTTAGGGCAACAAACCGCCTTCATAATGCGTGGCAAGATGCAAAACGTACTTTTCGGGAAGACCCGCGATTTCGTCGTATTGCATTAGTCGGAGCCTTCACTAATACATCGATTATGTTGTTTCCACACTACCAACCAATCGCCAAAGAATACCTCGAAATGTCGCTCGACAATCTCATGCCTTGGGTAATCGCTCAAAATCTCGGAATGGCAGCTTTCAGCATGGTCTTAGGCCCCATCGCCGACCTGCGAGGAAACCGAACTGTCCTCAGGTTGCTTCTGATTGTCATGATTGCCACCCCGCTACTAACCCTCTTTCTAATAAACCAGCCGACCTGGGGTGGTGACTACTTCTGGATCATTTTTGTTCTGGTGGGGATGACTCCATTTTCAATCGGTATCCTATCCAACTACACATTAGAGTTAACGGAAACAGACAACCATCCAAGGTACCTGGCGACACTGGGACTCGTCGTGGCGATTCCAGCAGTCCTCTCACCACTGGTCAGTTATTCCATGGACTACTTTGAATCCCCCACACCGCTGTTCACTGCCGTTTCCATACTGCTGGTCTTCGCCTGGCTGCTTACATTTCGAATACCCGAACCACGCTTCGGTGAAAGCTTACCGGAGTAGCATATCCAGATAACCGGTCGTGATGCTCTCCCCCAGCCCAAGTGACGCAGAAAGTTGTGTCAAGAGCGCGGTGGCAGAGTCCAAATCATCTTCAGCGACCACCAGTTCGAATTCCACAAACTTACCCAGACCCTGAATCTCATCAAACGCCACGACGACTTCCTGTTGCTGAAAACTTAACATTCCTTTTCTTCGTTGCTTCACCACGCTGTGGACGTATGTGAAGCCGAGAGTCAAAAGAAACTGTTTCAGTGCATTGCCGTCAGTACCAGGATTAGCAACCTGCAATTCCAATTCCTGTCTCGTTTTGGTGGTCGAATCAATGCGTGGACCTTTGTAAGTGAACATTGCCTCGGAGCCATCTAAACGCACACGCAAGGCTTCGTCCGTTTCTGCAAAGTCTCGAAGCGGGTGATTGAAATAAGCATCTTCCTGACACACTGTCTCTCGCCAGCAAATACCCAAATCTTCAAGTTGATCGAGTAATGCTGCCTCGTGGATCACTCGGAACTTCTGTTCAACTTCGTAATTCATAGGGGCTTATAGCTTCCCGCTATCAATCAGCAGAGGCTAATTGATAGCGAGCCATGGTGGTTTTTAGAGTTTTAATAATGCTGCGATGATCATTATTCGGGCCTATACAACCAGAAACTGCCACTCGGCTAAAACCAGCTTCGGCAATCTTGTGGATATTGTCTTTATCAATACCGCCAATGGCAAAAGCTGGCAATGAACAATTCGATGCTACCCAGGTAAGAAAATCCAGCCCTGGAAAATCACTAAAATCTTTCGTTGTTGAGGGAAACGTTGGGCCACATCCGATGTAATCAGCACCATCCCGAATAGCTTGCTCGACCTGTTCCGTATGGTGAGTCGAAATTCCTATTAGAAATTGGTTTCCCAGTAATTGGCGAGCATCCTGAAGCGAAATTTCAGTCTGTCCTAAATGAACCCCATCCGCTCTGGACATACGACAAATATCCGGACGGTCGTTCACGATCATGAGCACAAGTCGTCCGGAACGTTCGATCTCTCCATCGATTAGCTTTCGCAAATGCCGGGCTCTTTCTAATAACGTCTTATCATCGAGTTGTTTGTCTCGTAATTGAATGACATCGATACCCGCCAGTAGCAAAGATCTTACATGACTCTCAAACTCAGATAGCGTTGCGCCACCTGGTACCAACCCGTAAATGGTAAGCGTTTCAAAGGTATCGTTGGCTACTGCCTGAGCTACCAAACATTTTTCCAAATCATAAGTCTGATACCTCAGCTTCTCAAAAGCACAGCCGACTTCTGCATCAAAGATTTTGCCATATTCTTCCAATGATCGCAGGGATTGCTTCAATCTCCCGAAAGAAGCTAAAACAACATGGGAAACGTCTTTCCGTTCGTACTCGGATGCAGTCGTTACATGACGGCCCACATCTCCGACAGAATCCCTAGCGAGAATACGCTCCACTAACGGCAGATCCTCCGCTAACTCCTGCAAGTCATGACGCATCTGCTTGAGCGTTTCGGTCCGAGGGCGATCAGCAATAATAAACCGAGTGTATTCCTCGATGGTACGCATCGCTTCCATCGAGCGATTGAGGTTCGCGTCTATGATCCTCAACACTTTGCTTTGCTCATCAGTCATGAATGAGTATCCTGGTAGCTACATCGAAAAACAGCCTTGTCACCGGTTTTGGAACGGTGTTTGCATTAACTAATAGTCTAGTGATGAGATGATCGTTTGACCATTTATGGCAGCCTATTTCAGCTGAAAAGCAGCTTGTTTGAGGTAGCCAACCTGCCAAATTGTCAGTTGCATCGATCTTCCTGGCTATCCGGAGGAATCTAGCAGCAAAAGGTTCTCAGGAATCGAATAAGGAAATAACTGTGGTTGTCGAAAATGTTGGAAAACATCTAGAATCCAGCATGACGACATACAAGCCCTGTGCCCTTACTATTTTAGAAGGTTAAGAACGCCTGATGAAACACTTGAAGTGGATCACCTGTATTTGGCCCGGATTATCCAGACTCTGGCTTCATGGTCAGTGGACGGGATTGGCGATTGCTGCTGGATTTGGTGTCATTTTCAATTTGGCAATCATCCTCGAATTCCAACTTGCCGGTGAGGTGTATGAAAGCGTCCAGGCAGCAAGCTTGTTAGTCGCTTTAGCTTTCTGGATTGGCGGATGCCTTGACGGTATTATTGTGACGGTTTTTTACCGTCGTCAGAAAAAGTTGAGCCAGCAACGTCATAGCGAAGTCATTGATACCACTAAAGTTGCGGATGACTCGGAGAATTTGGCAAACATTAACGATGGGAAAAAACTTGATGATTCTTCCGACGCCGTCGAAGAATTCACCCCAGAGTCGTCCCAAACCATCACAGATGACTTGTTCATCCAAGCACGAAACCAATACTTAAAAGGCAACTGGCTAAAGTGTGAAATACTGTTGGACAGTGCATTAGAAGAATTCCCGGGAGACTTAGAGTCCCGTTTACTCCTGATTTCGCTACTACGCTTAACAAAACGTTACGAAGATGCTTTAGTGGAGATCACTCAATTCCAGAAATGGGATGGAGCGGAGAAATGGGATTTCGAAATCACGCGGGAGGTGGAGTTGCTTGATAGAATTCTCTCCAAATTGGAGGATTCTGAGATAACCCAGGCAGCATAGTTAGATAAATAGGAAAAAGACTGCCCCCCTGAAAGGTGGTGTGGTATCCCTCAAAATGCAAATTACGGTTATGTTGGATAGATAAGAGTTTGTGTTCTGCGTGTACCTTTGGTAGTTACGAAGTACAGCATGAGACAAGAGCGAGTTTAGGAGTCACCTATGTACGAACGCTTTACAGACCGGGCACGTAAGGTTATGCAGCTTGCAAACCAAGAAGCTCAACGATTCAATCATGAGTACATTGGAACAGAGCATGTCCTTTTAGGGCTGGTTAAAGAAGGTAGTGGCGTTGCTGCAAACGTTTTAAAGAATCTGGATGTGGACCTTCGCAAGATCCGCCTCGAGGTTGAAAAGCTTGTTCAAAGCGGACCCGAGATGGTAACCATGGGCAAATTGCCTCAAACTCCGCGAGCCAAAAAGGTCATCGAATACTCGATGGAAGAAGCTCGTAATCTGAACCACAACTATGTTGGTACTGAGCACATTCTATTGGGCCTACTACGTGAACAAGAGGGCGTGGCCGCTCAGGTGTTAATGAATCTTGGGCTTAAACTTGAAGAAGTTCGCGAAGAAGTACTGAATCTTTTGGGGCACGGGCTCGACAGCGAAGAAGGCGAGGAACGCTCACGCAGCGATTCCGGCTCGTCGGATTCAAGCAGCAAAGGTTCGAAGTCCAAAACACCGGCACTTGATAGTTTTGGACGCGACCTCACCGCACTGGCAAAAAATAAAAAACTTGATCCGGTCATCGGCCGTGCTAAGGAAATCGAACGTGCCATTCAGGTTCTTTGCCGGCGCACAAAAAACAATCCCGTACTGCTGGGTGAAGCGGGGGTTGGTAAAACGGCAATTATCGAGGGTTTCGCTCAACGTGTTATTGATGGCGATGTACCTGATCTGTTAATGGAAAAGCGAATTGTCGTGCTCGACCTGGCGATGATGGTAGCTGGTACCAAGTACCGAGGACAATTTGAAGAGCGTATTAAAGCTGTCATGAATGAAGTCCGTCGTGCCAAAAACACGATCCTCTTCATTGACGAATTACACACGTTAGTTGGTGCCGGTGGTGCCGAAGGGGCAATCGATGCTGCTAACGTCCTGAAGCCGGCTTTGGCTCGTGGAGAAATCCAATGCATTGGTGCCACGACTCTCGACGAATACCGTAAGTACATTGAGAAAGATAACGCCCTCGCCAGACGTTTTCAGGAAATTATTGTTAATCCGACGAACAAGGAGGAAACCATTGAAATCCTGAAAGGATTGCGAGAGCGATACGAAGAGCATCACCGTGTAAAGATCACAGATGAAGCTCTGAAAGCGGCTGTTGAAATGTCGGAACGGTACATCACAGCCCGCTGTCTGCCCGACAAAGCGATTGACGTGATCGACGAATCAGGGGCTCGTATTCGACTGAAAACAATGACTCGCCCACCAAACCTGAAAGAAATCGACGAACAGGTTGAGCAACTCAACGATGAGAAAGAGGAAGCGGTCGCCAATCAGGACTTTGAGAAGGCCGCTTCACTGCGAGACAAGGCGGATAAGCTGCGTAAAAAGAAAGAAACCATCACACAGGAATGGAGAGAAAAGTCCAAAGAAACCCTGGGGACTGTTGATGAAGAAGTCATCGCCGAGGTCGTCTCTAAGATGACCGGCATTCCTCTTACCCGAGTTTCCACGGAAGATGGCGAACGTCTGATGCAAATGGAAGATGAATTGCATGAACGTGTTATCAGCCAGGACGCTGCGGTTACTGCGATCTCCAAAGCTGTACGTCGTAGTCGCAGCGGTTTGAAGGATCCTCGCCGACCTACAGGATGTTTTATCTTCGCGGGGCCTACCGGTGTTGGTAAGACATTGCTGGCCAAAGCCCTGGCCGAATACATGTTCGGTGATTCCGATGCTTTGATTCATATCGATATGAGTGAATACATGGAGAAGCATAATGTCAGTCGACTGATTGGTGCCCCTCCAGGCTATGTTGGATTTGAAGAAGGTGGACAGTTGACTGAAAAAATCCGTCGACGTCCATACGCTGTTGTCCTTCTCGACGAAATCGAAAAGGCTCATCCTGATGTGTTCAACATGTTACTGCAGGTAATGGAAGAAGGACGCCTGACTGATAGTTTTGGAAGAAATGTAGATTTCCGGAATGTGATTCTGATTCTGACAACCAATGCGGGGGCAGAAGCCATTAAAAATGAATCATCTTTTGGCTTTCAGGCTCCCGACAATGACGCTTCCTATGAGGCTATGAAGAAACGCGTGATGGAGCAGATCGAGCGAGTCTTCCGGCCGGAATTCCTCAATCGCCTCGATGACACGATTATCTTCCGCCACCTGGATGTCAGTGATCTGAAAGAGATCGTCGATCTGGAATTGGCCAAAGTTCGTGAACGCCTCTCCGATCTGGAAATGGTTCTGGAACTGACCGATGACGCACGGGAATTCATCGTCAATGCTGGCTCAAACACTGACTATGGCGCTCGGCCGCTACGACGTGCTATCGAGGGGCTGATTGAAGACCCTCTTTCGGAAGAATTACTCAAGGGTGAATTCGCCGGAAAGAACAAAATCTTGGTGGATGCCAAATGGGATAGCGACCACGAACGGATTGAACGACTCGATTTCAAAGGCGAATTCTGTAAAAAGATTGCCAAGGAACAGGAAAAAGTCGTTGCAACGGTAGCCTCAGGTGCAAGCGACGACAACTCGGAAGAAGAGCCGGAAGAAGAATAAGCCGACCTTAGCGAAGACGACTCATAGGTCCTTAAATTCGTTAAATTCGGAATTCTTTCCTTAAGTTCTCTATCTTAACTATCCGAAGTCAATAAAAGGTTCTGTGTCTGGTGCTGCGCACACTGATCACAGAAGTTTTTACTCCTTGGACAGAGAAGATGGCATCAATTCCAGACTTACAGAAGACACGTAAAAACGTTGAGGTAGCTCATGCACCCTCGTTTCTTACATCTGTTTTCCAACAATTGGACAGAGTCACATTCGTCATTGGCGACCTCACCTTGTTTGTATTCCAAATCATTGCCTGGGGCTGCAGACTGAAATTACGACAAGGAACATTTGTCAAAGCAGCCTATCAAATAGGTGTACTTAGTTTGCCCGTCGTGGGTTTAACGGGCATGTTCATCGGAATGGTCTTGGCAGTTCAAAGTTTCTTCCAATTCAGCCAAATCGGAATGGAGAGCCGGATGGGCGCCGTGATCAACCTTACCCTCGTACGTGAACTTGGGCCTGTCCTGGCTGCAACGATGCTGGCAGGCCGAGTCGGCAGTGCGATGGCTGCAGAACTGGGAACCATGCGAGTGACCGAGCAGATTGACGCTCTGAAAAGCATGGGGGTTAACCCAATTCACTTTTTGGTTGTACCCCGTGTATTCGCTGCATTGCTGCTTATTCCGGTCCTCACGCTGATGGCTGATTTCATGGGTATCGTTGGAGGTTTTGCCTATAGTCATTACATATTGCATATCGATGCTCATCAGTACTTTGATTTTTCCCGTCAGTACGTCACGGGATTTGACTTGTTGGCTGGTATTATCAAGAGTCTCTTTTTCGGTGGCTGTATTGCGGTTGTCAGTTGTTACTTTGGCTTTCATAGTAATCGAGGTGCTCAGGGGGTTGGCAACGCAGCAACTGCGGCCTTCGTGACCAGTTTCGTTTTAATCCTGGTGATGGATCTGTTTGTAGGCATTAGCCTCGACAAGCTTTATTATTACTTCAATCCAGCAGGAGCTTCATTGTTCTAATGGCAACCGCTCCTGACACAATTAGTAACACCGACCACACGTTTTCCCAAAATCTGGTGGAAACGCAAAAGCTCAATATGCGCTTTGGGGACAAGCAAATCTTAAGAGATCTCACCGTGTCCATACGTCATGGTCAAACAGTCGCAATCATTGGAGAAAGTGGTTGTGGTAAGACCGTCTTTCTTAAAACCTTAGTCGGATTATTAAAACCGACATCAGGGTTTGTCTTATTTGACCAACAGGACTTGGGGGTCCTCAGTGAACCGGAATTATCAAGGCTACGGAGTCGAACTGGATTTGTCTTCCAGAATTCGGCGTTGTTCGACAGTCTAACGGTCGCCGAAAATATTGCTTTTCCACTGCTGCACTCGTCATCTGATTCAACCAGAACCAAACTATCGATCGACGATCAGTTTCAGTTAGTAAAACAGGCGCTGCGAGAAGTTGGTATGGCGGAAACAACACTGAAACAACATCCAGCCGACTTATCCGGTGGAATGAGGAAGCGAGTTGGACTTGCACGCGCACTGATTCTGCAACCGGAATTAGTACTTTATGACGAACCAACCACCGGACTCGACCCGATCGTCAGCGACATCATTAATGAGTTGATTATGCGAAGTCGGCTTAAACATCGTGTCACTAGCATTTTGGTAACACATGACATGAAGACCGCGCGTAAAGTCGCCGATCGTATACTCATGCTCTATCCAATCCATCGTCTGAATGAGTATGAATCACAAATCCTCTTTGATGGCCCGCCGAGCGAAATTGAGCATTGCACTGACCCACGTGTACAACAATTCATTCAAGGAGAAGCAGGTAGCAGACTGCGTGAATTAGATATTGTTTAATACACGCCGATACTGACTTGAAACCAATACCATGAATGACCACAAACTAAAACGACGCCTTGGTGCAGTGATGATACTTGCCTGCATGATCACTTTAGCTCTACTGGTAATGTTCGAAGCCTTTCCCAATCTGCGAACCGCAGGTTACGAGATCATGGTCCAGTTTCCTTCAGCTCCTGGAGTGCGGGAAAGTACGACCGTACGTAAAAGTGGTGTCGAAATCGGACGCGTCACGGATGTTGAATTGAAACCCGATGGCGGAGTCATTCTGACGATAGCGGTGGATCAAGGTGTGGTAATTCGAAATCATGAGTCCTGTCGGATCAAAATGGGATCACTACTCACCGGGGCTGCCATTCTGGAATTCGTCTCTAAACCTGCTGACTTACTTCTGACAGAATTTGATAAAGATGGTGATGGCTTATTGGATGACCAGGAAAAGGCACAAAGCTTGGAACCAATCACGGCTGGTTCCATGATTAGTAACGGACTTGTCTTGGATGATCCACTGACTGTATTGGTAAACATGCAGCAGAATATGTCCGAAACGTTCGGTTCAATTCAGGGAGCCGGGACAGGAGTGGAAGGAGCTGCCAGTGAATTCAAGACGTTGATGTCTAATCTTAATCAGTCATTTACCGAACGTGAAGCGGAATTGCAACAAGCGGTTGCTCAAACCAACACGGCCATGCAGAAATTCGAAGCCGCCATGGACTCTCTCAACACAATTGTTGGTGACGAGGAAACACAACGAAAGCTAAAAGAATCGGTAAACGAGATACCCGTGGTACTGCGTCAGGCAACAGTCACTCTGGCATCCGCTCAGCAAACCATGAAGTATTTTGAAACCGTTGGCAAGAAGGCCGAGACCAATCTGAATAATCTGGAGAAATTCACGCGCCCCCTTGGCGAACGTGGGGAGATGTTAGTCGAATCCATCACGTTAAGTGTCGAGAACTTTGATAGTACGGTCAGCCAGATGAACGAATTAGTAACAACACTCAATAATGCGGAAGGTAGTCTGCATAAAATTGTGCATGACGATGAGCTTTACTACAGCATCAAAAGAACAACCACAAACATCGAAGAAGCTACAAAGCGGATGCGACCAATTCTCAACGATTTGCGGGTCTTTTCAGATAAGATCGCAACAGACCCACGCCAATTAGGTGTTAGCGGTATGTTAGATCGGCGACCAGTCGGTGCTGGCGTGAAATCACCGCTGTGGTAATCGCGCCGGCTGCCGTTGTGACAGAGGTAGCAGAGCAGGTCTGCGACCATTTGCGGGAATACCAGCCGGATTCATCGGAATGTTTGGATAGGATTGTCGTAGCGATCTTGGCTGTGCTCCTGAAGGAGCAACGACCCCCTGGCGAGCACGCTGTTTCAACTCCTGCCCTCGTTTAATCAACTCTGCTGTTGTACGAATCCGCAAAGGAACAAGTTTGAACTGCAACAACCGTTCATCTCGGAATTCGCGTGAAATTAGGTTCTCCGTAACAAAATCGATCCCCGGAATCTGATACCAAGGAGGTTTTATCTCGCGTAGAACTGTGATGGTTTCGTATCCATCTTTCACAATCTGAATTTTACGAGCGCCATAATAAGTGAACGATGTGGAAACAGGTGTTACCCCGATTTCCTGATCGTCAATATAAACTAATGCTCCGGGGGGCGAAGTTTTAATCGTAATGCGCCGTCGTACTGCAGCATTGACTGGCTGACAGAGTACCAATCCGGTCGCCAACAAGAGCATTAACAAGATTGAATTACGAAACATCTTACTCTCCCTGAAAAGAATTCGGGTGGAAAGTGTAGCAATTACCAGTTTTGTAGTCACTAGCAATCACCAACTAAACGCTTTTTCCAAGCTTCGCAGTGCGCCTTAGCCGAAATACGTTGTATAGTTTATTATTAAATATAAATATTAATGTCCCACCACTGGCCTAAACTGCATGGTTAAGCACGACCACAATTGGAATGACACCTTAACGGTTGTTGAGGTAACAGATAAAGGCATGCGTCGAGCTACCAATCAAGATAGCTCCGTTGTTGTCCTTCAAAGTGAGGAGGATGCTTATCATCACCGGGGGCATTTATTTGTAGTTTGTGATGGAATGGGGGCCCACGCCGCGGGCGAACTGGCCAGCCGTGATGCTGTGGAGCACATTCCTCATCACTATCTGGTCTACCAGGATCTGTCTCCGCCGGAAGCTCTAGAAAAAGCCATTATCAAAGCAAATACAGAGATCCGTCGCAAGGGTGAGGAAAATCCTGATTTCCATAATATGGGTACAACCTGCAGTTCTATCCTGCTGTTACCTCAGGGAATTATTTGTGGGCATGTTGGTGATAGTCGCGTTTACCGCCAACGTGGCAAGATCATTGAGCAGCTAACGTTTGATCATAGCCTGCAGTGGGAATTGAAAGCTAAAGGGGGCGACGTAGAAAATGTCCCTTCCAATGTGATTACTCGGTCGCTTGGGCCTAATAAGGAGGTCGAAGTCGACTTAGAAGGCCCGTTCCCCACTCAGGATGGTGACTGCTACCTAATCTGCAGTGACGGACTCAGTGGTGAAGTCAGCGACGCTGAAATTGGTGCGGCCATGGCACTCCTTGCTCCAGAGCAAGCAGCGCAGTTTTTGCTGGATCTGGCTAATCTTCGTGGTGGCCCTGACAATATCACGATCATCATTGTGAAAATACACGGTGAAACATTCGTAACCAACCAGCAGGAAACCAAGCCATTAGTGATCGGCAAAACGACGGAGCCTGCCAAGCCTTTACACCCGGCTGTCCTCGTGACAAGTATTGTTTTCGGACTCGCAGGCCTCTTATTGTTTACGATGCAGCCAATAATCGGCATTGGAATATTAGCAGCAGGGATCGCAACAGCATTAGTTGGTTTTGCCTTGGGGCGAGCAGGGATTGAATCAGGTGAAACTCTGGACCCCGAATTTAGATTTGGCGCTGGGCCTCACACACAATATGACTGTATCCCCAACCAGCAGATCATGCAGTCGCTGGGGCAAACTGCCAATGAAATCCGAAAACTAGCGCAGCGACACCCCAATAAGTTCAATTGGGCTCCGTTTGATGAAGCATTTGTTGAAAGTACGGAGCAACTACAGAATGGCCAATTTACCGAGTCCTTCGGAAATATGGCCAAAGCCATCACTTACATCATGAGTGAATTCCGTAAGTAACGGAGGCTGGAACGAGGATCAACATTTCCTCAGTTTTGAGAAAATGGTAGAGTTCCGATAAGTTTTGTAACTTTTACAAATCATCGGAGATTCTTTTTGGGACTCATTTCACGGTATATCGGCTGGGAGCTGATTAAAGCATTTTTGATGACACTAATGGGATTAACAATCCTATTGCTGATCATTCTGCTCACCCAACGAGCCATTCAGGAGGGTCTGGGACCGGTTCCGGTGCTGCGTCTGATTCCGTATTTACTTCCCGATGTATTCCGCATGGCAATTCCTGCCACAATGCTTCTGGCAACGTGTCTGGTCTACGGCCGGATGTCGGGTGCAAATGAAATCGTGGCCTTAAAAGCCAACGGAATCTCACCACTGGTAGCCATCTGGCCCGCCATTATTCTGTCGTTCGTCGTCTCTCTAATTGCAGTTTGGCTCAATGACGTCGCAGTTACCTGGGGACGCCGTGGAGTCGATCGGGTTGTGCTACAAAGCTTCGAAGATATTGCCTACGGTATGCTGAGAACTCAACGGGCTTTCTCAACGTCATCGCTCTCTATCCATGTCAAAGATGTCGAGGGAGAGACGCTCATTCGTCCTACCATCTCGCTACACAATAATGACGAATCGCCGCCGGTCACCCTGGTAGCCCAACGAGCTCATCTAAACCTTAACACCGATAACAACCAGCTTAAAATCGTACTGCAAGACACCCAATTTGATATCGGTTCGGAATTCTTTGGAGAATGGCCCGAGCAATTCGAGTACGAATTACCATTAACCTCCCTGGCAGGACAAAAGGGGGGCGGATATAGCCCATCCGACACAGCCCTAAGGGAAATTGCAACACGCATCTCAGATCAAAATATCACCATCAAAGAGCTTAAACAATCTCTCGCAGCCAAAGCGGGCCTACAGTTACTCACAGGTGATTTAATGGAGCTAACTGGCAGCAACTGGAAAAATAACTCTCAGGAACTACGCAGTGCCCGCTTTGCCTTAAACCGATACGAGGCTGAGCCTTATCGCCGCTGGGCCAATGGGTTTTGCTGCCTAGCCTTCGTATTGATTGGAGCGACCTACGCCATTCGAAAACGAGTTGCTGACTTCTGGACATGTTTCGCCACTGTCTTTTTTCCCATCGTCATTCTTTACTATCCATTTTTCCAACTAGGAGTCAATAAAGCCAAGATCGGAGAACTACCTCCTTACAGCGTTTGGATGGGAAATATTGTCTTCTTTCTCATTGGACTCTGGATGATTCGGAAACTGATTCGAAAGTAAGGTTTTAAAGAGGCCCACACAATGAGATGGACAATTCGAAATAAGGTCATCGTCTGTCTGGGAATGCTGATGACTATTATCGGAACTCTGGCCTTTAGTGGTTTTCAGGGAGTCTATTCATACCGCCGTCTTGCTCGCAGTATCAGTAAACGTGCTGAAGAACTCCCTTTTTCCGAAAACCTTCGTAATCATACAGATAATCTGCAAGCCGTTTTAGAAAGCTATAAGACAAATCCTAAAGAACGTCAGCAAAAGACGATTGATCAGATTTTTGAACACATGGCATTGCTGTCGAAAAGCATCGATGCTTACGAAAAGGAGTTGGATAATGCCGAAGATAGCGATCTGACGATCAATGATACTCAGCGTGAATTAGAGCTTGTTGAGGAGATTCGTGCTGAACTAGCAAATGTCCATAAAATGCTGGAGGTTCCCGATGCCTTAGGTTCGAAAGCCTCTTCGAATGCCATTCAGGGGTCGATGACACTACTGACCCAAAAATCCGACATGGTACCAAGGATCCTTCAACAGAGAATGGGATCTTTTGTAGATGAAGTACGTCTAGAGTACCGAACATGGATCGTCGTGACCTGGATCACCACGATCACAGCCACTGCCCTACTCGTCCAGTTAATCCGACTTGGGCATGCCTGGATTCTAAAGCCATTCAATAAACTAATTTCCGGTAGTCGGCGGGTCGCATTGGGAGACCTCGAATTTCAAATCCAAACAGACACCGATGACGACATGGCCGAATTAGCTGACGCCATGAATAATATGACTCGCAACTTCCGGCTAATCCGTAACGACCTCGACGATCAGGTTCAAATCCGAACGAAGGAGGCCATTCGCAGCGAACAACTGGCAAGTGTTGGATTTCTGGCAGCTGGTGTATCTCATGAAATCAACAACCCTCTCGCCTCGATCGCTATGTGTGCTGAATCTTTGGAATCGCGAATTAGCGAATTGGCTAATTCGGTTGATGACGAATCTGATTCGGACAACATGCAAGTAATTCGCAAATACCTCCAACGCATTCAACACGAAGCGTTTCGTTGTAAAGGCATTACAGAACGACTTCTAGACTTTTCTCGCATCGGCGAAACACAACGTCAGCAAACGTCGATACAGCCGATTATTGAAGACACACTGGAACTCATCAAGCACGTCGGCAAGTACAAAGACAAATCAGTCAAGTTCGAATGTCAACGAGGCGACATTGTGGCTGTCGTCCATGCCCAGGAAATAAAACAAGTCATGCTCAACCTGATTACAAATGCCCTCGACAGTCTTGATGATTCCGGGCTCGTTACAGTGAAACTCGACGGCAATGACAGTCAATGTCGTATTACGATCACCGATGACGGATGCGGTATGACTCCGGAAGTTTTACAACAGCTGTTTCAGCCGTTCTTCACACGTCGGCGTGATGGACGAGGCACAGGACTAGGCCTTTCTATTACTTATCGAATTGTAAGCGAGCACGGTGGAACCATCTCAGCAACAAGCAACGGCCCTGATAAGGGCTCTCAATTCGTCGTTACACTTCCCGTTCACGAACTAAATCAGGAAAGCGATGTCCATGACGGCCAACAAAACCAAGTCGCCTAAAGGCTTGCAGGTTCTCTTCGCCGATGACGAAGAATCATTGCAGGAACTCATTAGTTATGAATTACCCCGCATGGGGCATTCCGTCACCGTTTGCCCAAATGGCGAGACGGCTCTAGATGCTCTGCAACAGGATCACTATGATTGCCTGATTACCGATCTGGATATGCCTGGCATGTCCGGCATTGATCTCATAGGAAAAGCCGGTGAACTCTCCGATGAAATCGAATGCGTGGTTCTTACAGGGAAAAGTACGGTAGAGTCTGCTATCGCCGCATTGCGTTATGGGGCATTCGACTATCTGACCAAACCGTGTAAGCTAATCGAGATTGAAGCGCTGCTTCAACGCATCGAAAGTAAACAACAGTTGGCGAGAAAAGTCAAAGCTGTCAGCCACCAGTTGCAACGAGCCGAAGGAAACAGCCAACTCCTTGGCGAAAATGTTTTAATGCAACAGGTTAAATCACTCATTAGCCGTGTAGCCCCTACCCCATCCACGGTTTTAGTCCGCGGTGAAACCGGAACAGGTAAAGAACTGGTAGCCCGTGAAATACACAATCAAAGTGACCGGGCTGATCAACCTTTCGTAGCTGTAAATTGTGGAGCACTACCGGAGAACTTAATCGAAAGCGAACTCTTTGGACATTGCAAAGGAGCGTTCACGGGAGCTGATGCCCAGCGTACCGGCCTGTTTGAAATGGCTAACCACGGTACGATTATGCTAGATGAAATTGGTGAACTGCCTAAAGGCGTACAGGCTATCTTACTTCGTGTACTTGAAAGCGGGGAAATTCGCCGTGTTGGCGACAATCAGATATTTCACGTTGATGTCCGTGTTATCTGTGCAACCCACAGGAATTTGGAAGACATGGTTCTCAACGGTAACTTCCGTGAAGATCTACTCTTCCGTATCAATCCTTTCGAAATTCAAATTCCTTCGCTGAGACAGCGTCGTGATGATATTCCTCTATTAGCAGCTCATCTTTATGAACGCCAACAAGGACTCGTAGGAAGCACGAAAGACAATCTTCAATACCTCAATGTGTTTACGCCGAAGGCCATCACCGCCCTCGAGACCGCCGAATGGAAAGGAAACGTACGCGAACTCGCTAACGTTATCGAACACGCTTCCATCCTGTGCGACGAATTACCAATCAGCATTCAACATCTGCCCCAGAGAATCCATAGTGGTGAAGCCACGCCACCTGTTTCAATGCCAACGGCAGACCGAATGCTTGCAGGAAAGACGCTACGCGAACTGGAAACGTGGGCAATTAGCAACGCGTTAAAGCGTCACAACGGCAACAAGCCCGACACGGCCAAAGAACTAGGTGTGTCACTCAAAACCCTCTATAACAAACTCAATAACCAGCTAGATAAATCAGCTTAATAATCTCATGTTGATTAAATCTGGCGGATCACGCCAACCACAACCCCCAAAACGCTAGCGTTAGAAACGTAAATCGGATCCATCGATGAATTGGCGGGCTGCAACCGGATACGGTTCTTCTCTGGATGCCAATACTTCAGTGTCGCTTCCCCTCCCTCGGTTTGAGCGACCACCATTTCCCCATCCGTGGCATTCGTTTGGGTCTTCACGACCACATAGTCACCATCCGAAATGTGAGCTTCAATCATTGAGTCACCACTGACTTGCAGCACAAATTGTTCATTTCCATTAAACATATCGCTGAAGTCGATCCGGTCACTCTGCTCAAAAGCCAAATTGGTAGGCCCGGCAGCCACTACCCCTGCCAGTGGTAAGCCGCGTTGCTCCTCTAAAGCTTCAGGCGTGAGTTCGATAGCTCGTGACTTATTCTTATCACGCAGAATAAACCCTTTCTTTTCCAATGCTCTCAAATGCCCCATAACACCGTTGGGGGATTTGATGTCAAACGCATCAGCAATTTCTCGTACCGTCGGACCATATCCACGATCAAGGATCTTATCTCGGATAAATTCATAAACTGATAGCTGGCGTGCAGTAAGCGTATCTGTTGGGGCCATCCTAAGCTTCACTCCGTTTTGCTAGGGGTAAGCAATAATCTAATGCTCTTATCGACATTATAGTGCACATCTGTACACTGATGGTAGCGGGAATCATAAAAAAACACCACGATTGCTCCGGAGAATATTGGACCAATCGCGGTGGTTGCTTTAATATTTAACCGCTATTAAAAATCTTAGTCTTCAACACTAAACTCATGAATTGTCACATGATGATACTTCTGGTTAGGTTCAAGAATTGTCGTCGGAAAGGACTTAATGTTTGGTGAGTTGGGATAGTGTTGCGTTTCCAGACAGAACAAAGTTTGATAATCGTTACCGCCGCTGCCCTCATCACCAGTCAAAAAGTTTCCTGAATAGAATTGAAGGCCTATCTGATCCGTATAAATCTTCATCATGCGACCTGATTTTGGCTCTTTCACAGTTGCTGCTAAAGCCATCTTCCCATTTTGATTACGTAGTGCAAAGCAATGATCATATCCGTTGGGATCCAGATTGTTCTGTTCGATTCGAGCACCTATCTTATGGAATTTTTTGAAGTCTAATGGCGTGCCCTGTACGTCATTAAATTCTCCGGTTGGGATAAGATCTTCATCAACCTCCAGAGATTTATCTGCTTCCACTTTCAACAGGTGATTGTGAATCGTACCGCTTCCAACACCGCCAAGGTTCCAGTAATTATGGTTGGTCAGGTTAATTGGAGTCGCGGCATCTGTTTCTGCCTGCAAATCGACTACAAGTTCATTCCTGTTCGTTAACAAGTAAGTCGCTTTAATCGCCAGATTACCTGGGTAACCTTCTTCACCGTCTTCACTTAGATAGCTAAATTCAACACCTTTAGCTCCGCCTCGCTTTACCGGAGTGCCTGTCCAAACAACTTTGTCGTAACCCTGTTCCCCGCCATGCAAGTGATGATCACCATTATTTTGAGCCAGCGTATATTCTTTATTGCCGATTGAGAATTTCCCGTTAGCGATACGATTACAAAAACGGCCAACCGTAGATCCGAAATACGGGCTCCCTGCCAGATAGCTGTCCAGATTATCAAACCCAGCATTAATGTTTGCTAACTTTCCATGGCGATCAGGAGTTTCCACGGACACAACGATTGCCCCATAATTAGTCATTTTGACAGTCAGGCCGTTCTTATTACTGAACGTATACAAACTAACTTCCTGACCTTCTGGAGTTTTACCCCAGGCTTCCACTTCGACTCCAGATTTACCTGCTCCCTGCAGGAATCCAGTCACGGTTAAACATAGAAAGGCAATCAAGCCTAACAAGCGAGAACGATAACGCATCAATCTACTCCTTGATACACGGTGTGTTTATCGGGACCACAAAACAATCCCGTTAATGATTTAGCAATGAGCTTTCATTATCGGTAGCAAGCCGCGTGGAATCAATGCTTGGTCCATCCGCATCTCTATCGCTTTTAGCTTCACGCAATAAGATGCATAACTCGTGATTAGAGAAGGCTCTCAAGCAGAAGTCGCATTTTTCGCATTTCAGCAGAATGTTCAATACCAGGCATTTCGACAACATCCACACATAGGGCCCGACGATATCCCAGAGCACTCAGTTGTGAAATGATCTTCCCGTAATCAACTTCACCCTGTCCAACTTTAACCTGAAACTCTGTAGGGCTTGTATCACGCAAATAGACGTGACCCACATAGGCTTGAACCTTATCGGAGTCTTTACCAGCATCTGGGCCACAAATGTAAATCGTCGGATCGAATGCCAACCCTAAATTTTCGACATTGTCACAAAGCACTTTAATTGTATCCGGATCAGAAGCTTGTCGGCCACTCTCATTGCGAATACAAACTTTGGCACCATAATCATTAGCAATTTCGACCAAACGTCGTAGATGTTCAACTTCTTCGTTAAACGGAGTTCCCAGCTCAGCCGAAGGAACGTTGAGGGTCACCACTTTAGAAATTCTGGCCAACTCGCAAATCGCTTCAAATTGCTGGTAATGCAGATCACCCACCGCTCCGATCTCCACATAGAAACTAGTCACTTCTAATCGGTGAGATTTGCGCAGAATCGCATGTGCTTCATTGCGGTCACGAGCCACATCTGCTGGTGTGATATGGCTACTATCATCAGTAATCGCAATTTCAACTGCGGTATATTCCAAATCCGCAATTCGCTGTAACGCTTCACTCAGAGATAAATCTGAAAAACTGGCTGTAGTCGCGGCTACGATCAAAATGTCGCTCCTTCTCCGTATGTCTTTACATCTAGGGAGTTATTTGATTTTGGTTGGATATCTGGATATAGAATACGAATTCAACTCGGTTGAAGACAACACCGAAGCACCGGGATAAGAAAGATTTAGACTGTTTTCCGACAGATTTCATCCATTTCAATTTTGGGCGTACCATCTGTCTGGAATGATCAATCAGACAACTGCTCCGTTGGTGCTAGCAGCCGCTTGATTACCTCAGGCATTCGATATTGGAAATAGAACCGACGCAACATAGGAATCATACTGGCGGGCTGTTGACGATCTAGAACCTCGCGATCTTCTCGGGACATCTCGTTCTTATAGAATTCCAATAGTTCATCATCCGAAACACCCTGCATACTTTGAGCTACAAAGGAGTAATAACCCCAACGTAGAAGTAGTTGGAGCCGCTGTTGATCAGATTCTGCCGAGGCGTAAAATAACTGGGACGTTTCTGAAAGAGTACCCATCAGATTGGTGACATCGGATTGCCAATCCTCAAACCAATCATGCCACTTCATATCTCCTTGTTCTCGAAGAAGAGAAAGAAGAATAATCGTGCCACGTTGCCTTGTATCCGTCGTTTGCTTAATAATTCCCTGAGCTACCTTATCCTCAATTGATTTACCTAACTCCGCCAGATTCTCAGTTTGACGATCCAGCCAACCGTTATACCATCGCCCAACCTGAACCAGATCATCATGTTTTAAATTCGTATCCAAAAGTTCTTTGAATCGTTGCTCCTGCTCCTGACTGACCAATTGGACAACCTCCTGCAAGCGTTGCTCCAGAGGCATCGCCAGAATACGCTCACGCAGGCCGTCGTCTAAATCCAAAAGCCATTTATTATAGGCAATCATCACTTTACGTAGACGCTGCTGGTTTGGAGCAGCATTGAGCTTTGCGTTGAATTCACGATAGCCGGATTTCTTTTCTTCACTAAGCTGATTGAATCGCACCTTCTTTTGCTGTAATTCATTTCTCTGTTTTGGAGGGAGTTGTTGTAACTCTTCTACCGTTTTAGGCAAAGGTTGCTGGCTAAGAATCGACGGTAGGCTAATCATCGCCAGCATCAATACTATTAGTGGGAGCACATTCCATTTATTCTTCATCGGATAACTCCTCTAGATGAAAAACATCAGCCTTTTCTAAATCCTGCAAAAATTGGAAGTCTTCGGTCAATCGATACTGATCAAACTCTGAAATTACCTCCAAATCTTCAAGTAACTGACGATGTTCTCGACCAAAGAACCAATCCCCAAGAAACAAACCCAAAATTGCCGCGGAGACCGTTATGACCACTCGAATGAAAAGTGTCTTATGTTTTCCCGGACGCGACCACTGTTGTGTTTCTTTCAATTCCTGACGAGCACTTAAGGCGACGAATTCAACTGTACTGCGAGTAAATCCTTCATCACGGCTCAATCGTGGCAGTTCATCCAATAGATCCCAGGCCTGCTGCAGCTGTTGTAACCGCAATTGATATTCCGGGTCAGCACTTAATCGACGTTCTATTTCTCGGTTAGTCTCATCATCCAGTTCACCATCTAAATAAGCCACCAGTTGCTGACCTTCTCGTTCGGCAAGATCAGATTCCAGCAAGTCATTTTTTTCCAGGTCTTCATTAAATTCTGCCATCACTATCTCTCCTCTCCTTGTTGTTCCTGATCAGACTCCTCGATCAATGACTCCCCAACTGATTCTGGCAAAACACCATCCTGAATATACGGCAACAAGATATCTTTGAGATTCACTCGAGCCCGAGATAGCAAACTCTTAATCGCTGACAGGCTTAAATCCATCGCATTTGCGATTTCCTCGTAGCTCATTCCTTCAAACTTTGAAAGCAATAAGGCCATACGTTGGCGTTCATTTAGCGTTTCCATCGCGGCGCGGACAATCTGAGCACGTTCGGCTTTATCCAATTGTCGTGTGGGCATCAGTCCACTTGCTTCTTTCACCATATGAGTTAAAGGTTGTGCAGACAATTCAGCATCTGAAGCAGCAACGACATTGACTTCTTTTCTTCGAGCCAGACTTCTGCGGGCGTTGCTCGCAACATTGTGAGCTATTCGATAAAGCCAGGTTGAAAATCTGGAGCCCGCCGTATAACGTTTGCGGGCTCGATAGATACGCAAAAAGACTTCCTGGGCCAAATCTTCTGCCATACTACGGCGGCCAACCATATTTTCAAAAATAGAAACCAAACGTACCTGATAACGGGAGACAAGTTCTTCAAAGGCTGCTGCATTATCATCGCGCACCTGCAGCATGAGCCGGACATCCGGATCCAATTCAGCGTAGTCGACCGTGGAATCTTTGGTTTTGTTCAAATTCGCGTACTGGGGCCAAACAAAGTAAGTAACCGGAGTTCAGTTTAATTGAATGCTACAAGCAAACAAAAGCAGGATTCTGTAATCACAGAAGATATAACACACAGTTCTGCCTAAGAGTTTCGCTGTTGTTTCTTGTCATCCATATATTTTTTACGCATAGATGAATATTCCTCCCGATCCGGCAACTCACTGGCCGTATTTCCTGATTGATCTGCCTGATCAAACAAGCGTTGCAAAAAAGGCCGACACCATCCACAACCGGTACCCGCCCCAAAACATTCGCTAATCTGTGATGCACGGCGCGGCTTTTCTACTCGTATATAATTAGTAACTTTACGTTTCGTGATATGAAAACACAGACATAACTCATCATCAGGTTGCATCACGTTAACCCTCTGCGCCGAGAGAAATTGCCAAACCAATGTCACAGGCAATTAAATACTCTTTTAGGTTCAACGTCTCAGTCACCATGTGAGCATTCAACTGGCCGCAGCCCATAGAAACCGTCGGTACGCCATGCTTCGTGATCCAGTTGGCATCCAACCCGCCATCTGCAATGGCAGGCAAAGGCTCATAATTCAATGACCTGATGACACTCGACGCGATCTGCACACAGGGTTCTTTGGGGCTAAGCTTAAAAGAATCGTAATCCAGGAATCCTTCAATCTCGACACTTCCTCGTTCCCCTTCCACATTCTTAATTTTCTTTACTGCTCGCTGGAATGCTTTTTCAATTTCTCGCACAATTCGTTTTCTAAAGTTGGAATTATGACTTCTTGCTTCTGCTCTAACATAAACATGATCGGTAACAACATTCGTGGCATTGCCCCCCCGCACGATACCCACATTAGAAGTGCCCGTTTGCTTCCCTTTTTTGATCGCTCCGTGCCAACCATTTTCCTGCAAATCAGCAATTGCCAAAGATGCAATCGCTATGGCACTTACTCCGCGTTCTGGGCAAACACCTGCATGGGAGGCAATCCCTTGCACATTGATGGTCATCCGGTAGCCTCCTGTCGCTCCCACCGTCATCTTCACTGGTGAACCACCATCCCAGTTAAAGGCCAGCTCCGGATTTCCAAACAAACTGGTTGTGGCGTGGCGGGATCCCTGAAGTCCCACCTCTTCCTGTACAAACCAGGTGAAGGTCAAAGGAGGGTGTTCCAGACCCCGCCGTAAGATTTCCAATGCTGTCGATAAAACGACCCCGCAGCCAGCTCGATTATCAGCTCCCAAACCGGTATGCTTATCCATCGACGTCACTCTCATACCTACCCGTTTCGGGCGACAGCCTTCACAGATAGGGACCGTATCCATATGAGCACTCAGCATGCGCCGAGGTGCTTTATATGTCCCCGATAATTTAAACACTAAATTTCCCACCTCACCTTTGATCCGGGTCTTGCGATGTGAGGTATCCGTGCGAATCGCCTTTGGATCCGCACCCGCATCCACTAACTGGTTACGGATATATTCAGCAATCTGCTGCTCCTCACCGCTCTTACCCGGAATCGCCATCATCTCAATCACCTGACTGATGAGAGCTTCTTTTTCTTTTTTTGTTCTTTTGGGAATCTGGATTTCCGCCACGATTTCATACCTTTTGAATTAAAGCTGTGTCGATTACAAAGATGTAAGGTCATTTTATTTTACGAAGATTACGTTACTCCTGCTTCAGGGCCGATGTTAATGAACTTTTTTATTGCGGGAATCATGCAAGGCTCACTGATTGATCCCAAACTACACACTCAAAACTACCGCACCCTGCTTTCTCAATGGATTACCGATGCTTTCACAGAAGCCAAGGTATATGATCCTTTGACGGGACACAACGATTCGATCGATTACGACGATACCACGGGCAAGCGAACGTTTTATCACCACAATCATATGTGTGGTCACGAAATCGACATTCTAATCGCGTTCGCCCCAGAAGCCTCCATGGGAACGGCCATAGAGATGTGGGAAGCATATCGAAATCGAAAAATTGTCATCACCATCAGTCCTATGGCGCACAATTGGGTAGTAAAGTTCTGCAGCCATATGGTTTTAGAATCGCTTGAGGATTTTCAGGCGGCTTTACAAAATAACTCAATTCAACAACTAATTTCCCAACACAATCCACAGATCGATCCTTTGGCACTCTAAACTAACTGTGACTCATATCCTGAACCCTGACAATTCGCTAAACAACTGGCTAAAGGAACAGCAATTCCCTGCCTTTCGTTCTAAACAGATCCGACGCTGGTTGTACCAGGGTCGCGCCGGATCATTTGATGACATGAGCGACCTTCCCAAGAAACTCCGTGACCAAATAGAGAGCGATTTTACAATCTGGACTAGCCGAGTGGCGGAACATCAAACGTCCAAAGATGGTACCGAAAAACTACTGCTCGAATTAGCCGATGGTGGCCGGATTGAATGCGTCTTACTAAAAGAAGAAAACCGCCGAACGATCTGTATCAGCAGTCAAGTTGGGTGTGCCATGGGGTGTGTTTTTTGCGCTAGTGGTCTAGATGGTGTTGATCGCAACCTAACATCCGGTGAAATCATAGAACAGATGTTACGTTTACAACGGCTACTTCCTGAGGAAGAACGCCTAAGTCATATCGTCGTGATGGGTATGGGCGAGCCACTTGCAAACCTTGACAGATTACTGCCTGCACTGGATCAGGCCAGTGCTAAAGACGGGCTAGGAATCAGCGCTCGGCGGATTACTATTTCTACCGTTGGATTACCAAAAGCGATCAAACGTCTGGCTGATCTAAACAGCCGCTATCACCTGGCTGTTTCATTACATGCCCCGAATGACCAACTCCGAAATGAAATTGTGCCGGTCAACTCCAACATTGGCATCGACAAAATCATTGAATCCGCTGACCATTATTTTGATGTTTCCAGTCGTCGTTTAACATTTGAATATGTACTTCTCGGTGATATCAATGATCAACCAGAACATGCTCACCAATTAGCAAAGCTACTGAAATCTAGGAATGTACTGCTGAATGTCATTCCATACAATCCAGTGGCTGGATTGCCCTACCGTACACCGTCTTCTAAAACGATCAGTAAATTTCGAGCGATCTTGCTTAAATCAAGCATCAATGTTCAATTCCGTCAGCGAAAAGGCGATGATATCGACGCTGCCTGCGGGCAATTGCGGCGGAAAACTGGCGAATTACACGAGATTCAGCCACTCAATTAACCAAATGGTAGGCATTACAATCAATCTGGCTTTGATTTATTTAATGTTAATTCGCTATCATAAGGTTTGTTAATGGCAGGTTTCCATTGAACCACAATAAAAGTCTGTCCCATAACCTATCTAAAGATGGGTTTTTCGTGCCTCCATCCATAAGAATCAAATGGCTAAAAAGAAGGCTGTTAAAAAGAAAGCGGCAAAGAAAAAAGTAGCTCCTAAAAAGAAGGCTACACCTAAGAAAAAAACGGCTAAAAAGAAAGCTGTGAAGAAGAAGGCTGCACCTAAAAAGAAGGCTGCACCTAAAAAGAAGAAGGCTGCTGTCAAAACGGCTGTTGCCGGCAGTGCGCCTAAAAAACGTACTCGACGACGACGTAAGCAAACGATCAAGAAGATATATTGGATCGTATTCAGCTCTACCATGAAACCGGTCGCAAAATTCGAGTTCCATGAAAAGAAGGAAGCTTTGGCTAAAGTCGAAACTCTTAGTAAGAAATCCCCTCACTTTCTGCAAAAGCGAAAAGAAGAAGAAGAAGTGGAAGACGAGTAACTTTCCTCGAATTACTTTCAATTCACAAAAAAGGCGTGGCAAATCAAATTTGATTGCCACGCCTTTTGTTTGCTATCTAAGGTTAATACTATTCAGCAGACGCTTCAGCTTCCCCTTCGGTTGCAATCGCAAAGATGTGAGTCTTATTTGCAATGAACAGCGTTCCGTTAGCAACGATTGGCGTTGAGTAGACTGAGTTACCCATATTGATCTCTTCGATTGGATCTTTAGCGTCTTCACTCAATTCGAAGATGGCGATATCACCGTCTTCATCGCCAATGTAAACATGGCCATCCACAATCAGCGGAGAACCCCATGCTGCGGCAAACATATCATAAGTGAAATAGACTTCACCAGTCTTCGCATTCAGACAGTGAAACAAGCCGCTGAAGTCAGAAATATACAGCAAATCATTCTTGATACAAACAGTTCCACAACTGCGGTGCATCTGCTCCTCAAAATTGATATCACCATCGCCATCAACGTCATTCACGCTATAGTGCCAAACGACAGCGGAGTTCTCATTATCACGCGCAACCTGACCATCTTCTTCGATAACAGCCTGAAGACGCTGGTGTTCAATTTCTTCACCGGTTTGAACTTCGATCGCTAATTCCGGACTAACATTGCCACGTTTAGAAGGATCGATACACCACAAGTGGCCTTCACCTTCACCATGTTCCGGGTCCTGACCGACAGCAACATATACATGACCGTCGTAGATTACAGGGGTAGCAATAATATTATTACGAGTACCACGACCACCCAAAATCCATTTACTTACTTTGGGATTGGCATCAAATTTCCAAAGTAATTCCGGGACGCCGTCGGTACCTTTATCAGCTTTAAAGCTGTACACCCAACCATCACCACCAGCGAAAATCGCCTGTGGTACACCATCAAAGATCCCTACTGCGGGCGAAGACCACTGGCCGTGCAGAATATTGTCGAATGGTGATTTGTCTGTCCAATAAACTTCCCCGGTATTCTTGTCCATCGCGATAAAGCTCGGAGCATCTGGAGAAGGAAGGTTGATGTGAGATTCATCAAGTCCATTGGATGTGTTGATAAACAGTAAATCACCCATACTCGTAATAGAGCAAGAGCACATATTATGCTGGGAAACTTCAAGATTGCCCATCATGTCATATTCCCAAAGTGTGTCCGCTTCTTCTGTGTCATTCGGAGTCACCACTTTGAAGACACTCAGTTTTGGTCCCATCATCTGAGCAATTACAGTACGGTCTTCGTCACCAATCTTGGCGGTAAGGGTCCATTTCTTACCACCATCATCAGCGACCACGGAGACTTCTTCAGGAAGTTCAAATCCTGCCTTCGCAGTGGCAGCTCGTAAAGTATCATTGACGGTGCCTTGATTCAGGGCAGTGACGGCAGGAGCTACCTGGTCGGCTGACGGATCCTCATTGACTCGAATGTCAAACAAACGTGCTCGTTCATTGGTAATTTCACCATCGTCTGTTCCGTCATAGTAGCCATCCGCATCAACGCAAACTACTTTACCACGGCTGGAAACAAACCAAATGCGATCCCCTTCAACATAAGGTGCGCTACAAATCCCCTGCAGTGGCCAGTCATGAACACGACCTGTAGGTAGTTTTTCACTGGAATGCTGCCAGAGGAAATCACCTGTTTGCTCATCAAAGCATAGTAAAACTCCGAGGTCCGTTGCTGAAGGATAGCGAGCAAGGTAGCCACCACTATTGTTCGTGCCAACTAACACTTTACCGCTCGCTACAACCGGGTTACCGTAAGTCTGGCTACCGACTGCTGAAACCCACTTGATATTCTCCTGACCCGACCATTCACCCGTTTCTCGATCCCGGCGACCTACATTCCAGCTAGTGGGAATACCGGTCGCTTCAGGCGTGTTATTTCGATAGGAAGTACCACCCCACTGTCCCCAATCGCCCGGAACAATAACCGGATCACCTTTATCATCTAACTTAAAGTTGAACAAGTCGGCCGGATTAGCAGCGGCTTCTTCAACAGGTGCTTCAGTAGCAGCATCGCCGCTTGGCTCAGCTTCCGAGCCCTGCGTACTGTCAGTCGTTTCCTGCTGAATATCACCGGTATCGTCCTTTTTCTCCGAGCAACCTGAAATCGTGGCCACGGTGACCAATCCCAGCAAAAAGCAGAGGGTTAGTAATCCGATAACTCTTACGTTCTTCATTATCAATTCTCCGGTCCGGAATTTATATCGAGTTGAACGGGACCTCAATCTAATCAACTCGTGAGCTTCTACGTTATCTCGTCACTTATTTTATTGGTTTGCGGTAACGGCAATATTATCCAAATAGATCTCAGCATCTTTGGCGTTACCGTAAAGTCCGGGGCTCCCCTGAGTTACCGGAACATCATCCATCACTTCCAGCATCCATTCGGATGGTTCATCAGAGCCTTTTTCCCAAACCTTCGCTCGTAAAACTGCTTTATCATCTTCCACTGCAACCCGGAATTTCATCGTATACCACTGATCTTCTTTCCAGGCAAAATCTACCGTTTTCGCTATCCGTTCCTGAGGAACCCAAGTACGAATCTGTAATCGTTGACTTTCCCCCTGCATATCAAGGCAATATCCCTGGCCGGTCAATCCAATATCAGGAAGTTTATCATTGTTACGAGCCCCTTTAACATCTGCCTGAATCGTATAGTTAGACAAATCTGAGTGGCCCATCCAAGAGCGACTTCGGGTACCCTTTGGGATCGTCGTAATTTTGACCATGGCATTACTGCCATCAACTTCACGAATCACATGACGATAACGAGCTCCAACCCATGTAATCGGAGGATCTGACAAATTATCAAAGTCGAAGTTCCACGGCAGATCTGGTACGATCCGAATTCGAGCTCGTCCCGAGAGTTCGCCAACGGTGGCCGTGATATACGCAGCAGCATGAGCTGCATCTGCTGAAGAATTGAAGGTACTTCCTTCCATCGCACCATAGGCATCAACAGAAAGCTCAGCATTTTCTGCCGGACCAATCAGTTGCCCTGCCGCATTGTAAAGTAACACTTTATATTCCTGAGATTGTCCCGGGCGAATCAAAGCATCCGCCGGTACAACCTGAATATGAGTTGCCACTGCATCACCGGAAACGGTCTCTTCCGGCTGAACCACAACTTCAGCCGTAGCCGATGTTTTCTCAGTATCCTCAACACAGTACAAACCACCACTCGTTTCAAAATATAAACGCCCGTGAGAAACCACGGGGGAAGCATTCATCGTTTCACTATTTGGTAATCGGCCACTAGCCAGTTTAACTAATCCTTCTTCTTCATCAGGCTGGAAGATTGCCCAGTTACCGGAATTGCCTACAGCGTAAATTTTTCCATCGGCATACAGAGGGCTGCCACGCATCACGCGCCCAAGTGCCTGTTTGCGGCCAATCTGTTCTCCTGATTCCATGTCATAGACATAAACTTTGGCACGGTCGTCAAAACAATACAGTCGGTTACCAATCGCAAGAGGTGAAGACTTACCCATCATGACTTCTTCATATTTCCAAAGCTCATGGGACTTCGTCACATCCCCTTTTCCCGTCGCATCGATCCCAACAACCGCTCCCATCGAAGTGCCCACAACATTTTCCTCACTGTGGCCACTGAAGACTTTATCTCCAACAACAAGTGGCGATACATTTAATCCTCGTCGTGAGAATTTATATTGCCAAATATGATTACCGGTTCGTGGTTGAATGGCCCAAACAGCCCCGTCGCCAGAACCAAATACCAACGACTTCTGACCGGCCAGTGCTGTGACTGTTGGGGTACTGTACGTCGTGTCGTAAGGCAGTGGCCGAGTACCCTTGAACCAGATGACTTCACCGCTCGCCTTATCAAAAGCGATAAAACGGTGAGCCGGTTTTGCCATTTCACCCCACCCGATCACAATCGAACTGATGATTACCTGATTGTCAACGATAACCGGAGTATTGGTTCGACCACCGTATGTACTTAGCAAACCAAAACGTTCATGCAAAGGCATAGACCAAATTGTTTCACCCGTTTCGCCGTTAATGCACTGGAAGAATCCGCAGACACCCAAGGTGTAGATATTACCTGTTTCAGGATCCGCGGTTACGTTACTCCAGCCAACTCGCGTGTCGGGAACATCGGAAAGCCAAACGTTAAAGACATTTGTCCAAATTGTTTCACCCGTAGCAGCATTCAGGCAAACAACCTGTTCACGTTCGCGTGAAGACTCTCGTTCAGCCCGGCAAAGCATGTACAGCCGGCCATTCATAATAACGGGCGTACTTCGACCGCCTAAGTCAGTCCTCTTCCAACTAACATTACTTCCGGGGCCGCCATTCGGATCCCAGTCGTCGATCAACCCAGTCTCCGGTGAGATACCATTTGATCCGGGACCACGCCAAAACGTCCAGTCGATTCCATCTCGTTCAACCGGTTCACCCTGTAAAGTCATCGGAGCATTGGTGGCTGCTGCTGCTTCCGCTGGCTTCTCTGACGGTTCTACCGCTTGGTCTTCAACAGGTTGTTCTGCAGGCTTTTCCTCAGGTGTTTCATCGCCAGGGTCACTGCCATCTGTTTCGGTGGGTGTTTCAGGCTGTCCGCCAGGGGTGGCGTTAGGTGATTCGTCCGAACATCCGCTAATTCCAAAAAACAGAATAACAAGCAACGCAGAGGCTAAATGTAACCACTTGCTTTGAAACTGCTGCATACGCATAGTCATTTCCTAAATCAAAGAAGCAATGAATTCCTTTACCGGGAAACTGACGTTTTCTATCAAAAAACGAACAATTCCGTAGCTTTTAACATAAATCTGCAGCAAGCGATAAGCAAGACTCCGCAGGCTTCGAACACCGGAATTCCATCCCCTTTCAACGTGAACATAGCCGGTCGATTGTAATACTCGGTAAACTTCCCCATCGCGATCCTTAAAACGTAGTGCAACGGATACATTCCAGTTTGGCCGAGCGGTTGAATTGTCTTCTTGCCTAATTGTTTACCCCCTGCTTCCTGCTACCATAGAAGACATACAAATAATCCACCAAACAGACGTGATAGAGGCAGATTTCGCATGTCAGACTCGCTTTTTGAACAACTCGAAACCAGTATGCAAAACGGCGGCGTGGAAGCTGTTTTAGAACAGTTGATTTCCGGGCTAGCAGAAGAAAAGAAGTACCACGAACTGTTTGAAGCACTGAAAATGCAGGTGCGTCACAGTATTGGCCTTCCTTTGCTCTATGGAGAATCTGGTGACGAATTAGAAGGTTCACAGCGAACTGCTCTCGAGGATGGTCTCATCAATGCATGTCGACAGGTTGGTATGGGCCTGTTAAAGGAAGGACATATTTCTGAAGGATATATGTACATGCGTCCGGTGGGAGACCGACAAGCGGTCAAAGATGTGCTAGACCAGATAGAGGTCGGTGATAGTAATATTGACGAGTTAGTCGAGGTCTTACTTCAGGAAGGGGTCGATGTTGAACGCGGGTTTCAGATCGTACTCGACAGTTATGGAACTTGTAATTCCATTACCACTTACGAAACGGTCGTGGCTCACAAATCAAAACCTGAACAGCGGAAAGTTGCCAAACTCCTGTTAGATCATGTCCACGCCGAATTGTTTAACAATGTTAAATCGGATATCGCTCATCGCAGCGAATCTCAACCGGAAGAATCCACGCTGGAGGGTCTGGTTGCAGATCGGGAATGGTTATTTGGCGAACATGCTTACCATATCGACACGACTCACCTCGCCTCAACAACACGCTTTAGTCGAATTCTGGAAGACGAAACGAGCTTGAGAAAAGCACTAGACCTGACTCACTACGGCCGAATGCTAAATTCTCAATTCCAATATGAAGGTGACGAACCTTTCACGGATATCTACCCTGACCATGCTTTGTACTACCAGGCGCTGCTAGGTGAAAATATTGACAACGCTTTGACACACTTCAAGCAGAAAGCAAATAATGTTCCACGTAATCAATGGGGGACGTTGGCCGTGGAAGTTTACATCGACCTATTAAATCGAATAGGCCAAGTTGATGAAGCAATCGCAGCAACCGCTGAACTTATTCAGCCGGGTGAACGCACCAGCGGTCTCGCGCCTTCCTTGCTGGAACTTTGCGAATCCAAAGGGGATTACTCCCAATTGGTTGAATCCTGCCGCGGTGCTAACGATTTATTGGGGTTTGCAACAGGGGTAATGAAAGCAAAAACCTCGTAAGCCTACGTACAGGTAGTCTGAACTACATCTGAGTGTTGATAAAGTTGATCAGTTGACGGAGACGTCCATGATTCCTGCGATTGAAGTGCGCCACTAGACGAGTTAATCCGTTGGTATTCTCATCATCCTCTTCTTCTTCAAGCTTATCTGTCTGCACAAATTGACCGCTGTTAAGGACATCTGCAAAGTCGCGATTAACAATATCCAACGATTCCTGGGGGAGTGGTTCCCTGAGGCGTAGCACTAAGTCACGGCCCACATATCGCATGCTGTGGTAGTTTTTGTAGAACTGCATGATTTCATCGGCAGCTGCTTCAAAATCGTCTGTAACCGAGTACAAATGCAAATCTTCCGGTGAAATCATACCACCGGCGAGTAGCTCTTTACGAATAAACTCATCAAGCATCTTCCAGTAAGTGCCACCGGGAGCGTCGGCCAGGATGATCGGCACTACATCTCGTTTTCCGGTCTGGACGAGAGTGAGCACCTCCATCGCTTCGTCCATCGTACCGAAGCCGCCCGGATAACAAACTACAGCATCACATTCTTTAACAAACATCAGCTTGCGAGTGAAAAAGTACTTCATATTCACAAGCTTGTGGTCACCATCGATAATCGCATTAGCTGATTGTTCAAAGGGCAACATAATATTGAGACCCATCGACATCTCGCGCCCAGCCCCTACATGTCCAGCTTCCATGATTCCATGGGCTGCACCTGTGATCACCATCCAGTCCCGTTCCGCCATGGCTCGGCCAAAATCAACACAAGCCTGATAGGTTGCTTCACCAGCAGGAGTTCTAGCCGATCCGAAAACGGTAACTTTACGATGCTTGCGATATGGAGCAAAAACCTTAAAGGCATAACGTAATTCTCGCAATGTACGGCTGAGAATCTTCATATCCCCCCGGGCGGGGTGGTCATCGGCCAGTCGTTGAGCAGAATTGCGAATACGTAAGATCAAATCATCAATACGTTCCTGGCGTTGTTGTTCACTCATTACATTGTCTCCTTACAAGTCTTCTTCTCCGTGAAAGATCACTCCTTACATTGTTTCAATTTGAGTAATCTCCGGCAATAAGAAAAAGCCTTCGGAGTACCGCTCCCCGCAGAGCGACAATCCGAAGGCCCGTTGATCTCACCTATCTACCCAAATCTGACAACAAGAACTTGCTATCTAATAATCAAGCTGCATTTCGCATACGCTCGTATGCCTGAATCACTTCAAAAAGATCCGTGCTCACCTCGATTCGATCATCTTCAAAATCCTGAACCCAGGCTCGCTGGGTTAATAGGGCATCTGTTAATGCCGGCAAGATTTCGCCAAGTTTCACTGTGATGTGTGTTTCCTGTTCCAAATGGTCCAGTACTCGAGCTTGTCCGGTTGCTTTACTTTGAGCTGCCTGAAAATCTAATATACGACGGACCATTTGATTCTTCCCTGCCTGTCTAGTTTTTAGCTGGTTTCTAGACCGTTCCTGCGTTAGTCAGTGGCTTACTACGAACTTCCTAGTTCGCCTTTGTCATAAGCCAACATCACGGCATCCATGCCGCGTGGTAGTGAAATCGTCCGGATTGGAATGGACCTGAGGTGAAATTGAGTATTTCTCTAAACTTTATCGAATAATTACCACACCGATCGGCATGAGAGAATTGCTGAACATGCCGTACGTGAGACACCCTCTCAATTCGGCATGTCTGGGGTATATTGAAGGAACCATGAGTACTCCTTCTCAAGAGCCAAATTTCGAAGGCCTCCACGTTGCCGCATTTGAAAGTCGCCGCGCCGATGACATGGCGCGCCTGATCGAACGCAATAACGGCGTTGCTCATGTGAGTCCCTCAATGCGAGAAGTCGCGTTGGAAGAAAACAGACCTAGTATTGATCTGGCTAACAGAATCATAACTGGTGAAGTCGATGTTCTCATTGTGATGACCGGTGTCGGGTTTAAGCATCTCATCAGTGCTATTGAACGTCATGTCGATATAGAACGATTCCTTAACTGCCTACAAGACATGACAACCGTAACGCGTGGCCCAAAGCCTGTCACTGCCATGAAAGAGTATGGCATTACACCTACAATCAAAGTACCATCACCCAATACCTGGCGAGAAGTACTTTCGACGCTCGATCAGCAGTTGCCAGTAAATCAACTGAGTATTGCTATTCAGGAATATGGAAAGCCTAACCTGAGTCTGGTAGCCGGACTGGAAGCGCGTGGAGCTCACGTCCAAACGGTTAAAGTCTATCGTTGGGAGTTACCGGAAGATACGTCTCTTCTGGAACAAAACATTCGGGCCATTATTGCTGGTGAGATGGATGTACTAATGTTTACATCCGCTCATCAGTCAACCAACCTGTTCGCATTAGCCGGGCAACTTGGCTTGGAAGATGAACTAAAAACACAATTCGATAAATGCGTCATTGTTTCGATTGGCCCAACCACCACCGAATGGATGCGTCATTTATCTTTACCGGTGGATCTTGAGCCTGAAAAACCTAAAATGGGCCCCATGGTCATCACCGCCGCTCGTAAAAGTAAAGAATTAAAAGAGAGAAAGAAGAGGATTCGGCATATGCTATCCGGCCCGAGCTCAGATGTACTCGACCCTAATGCACCCTGGCACGACAGTCCATTCATGAAAGCCTGCCGCGGTGAAGAAACTAAAGTCACTCCCGTTTGGCTAATGCGTCAGGCCGGGAGATACATGAAAGAGTATCGGGATATTCGTAGTCAAACGACTTTCCTTGAACTCTGTAAACGACCCGACCTATGTGCTGAGATCATGGTAACGGCAGTCACCAAACTTGGCGTTGATGCCGCCATCATTTTTTCGGACCTGCTTCCCATTCTGGAACCGATGGGGCTCGATTTAGAGTTTGCTAAAGGAGAAGGTCCAGTCATTCATAACCCCATTCGTGAAGTTAAAGACATCGAACGAGTGATGGAACTGGAAAGTGTTGAGTCACTCGACTTCGTGATGGAAACTGTGAAGCAAACTCGACTCGAGCTACCGGCGGATATGCCACTAATCGGATTCTCCGGAGCTCCGTTCACATTGGCCAGTTACGCCATCGAAGGAGGTTCCAGCCGTAACTACCTCAACACTAAAACAATCATGTATCGTGATGAAGGTGCCTGGCGGGAACTAATGCAGCGATTTGTTCGAGCAATCACTCGTTATCTCAACGCGCAAATTGCTGCTGGAGCACAGTGCGTGCAACTGTTTGATTCCTGGGCCGGCTGTTTAGGAACCGACGATTACCGGCGGTATGTACTACCTTACATCCAGGAAATCATCGCCGGGATTACACCGGGTGTACCGGTTATCAACTTCGCGACTGGCAACCCCGCGTTACTTCCCTTGTTAGCTGAAGCCGGCACTCGGGTGGTCGGAGTAGACTGGCGGATTCGTCTGGATGATGCGTGGGCTACCATTGGGCATGACCGTTCGGTGCAGGGCAACCTGGATCCGCTCGTTCTTCTAGCTGATCGAAATACGATTCGCAGTCGCACCCAAGAAGTATTGGAGCAGGCCGCTGGGCGACCAGGCCACATCTTCAACCTAGGTCATGGTGTCTTACAGCAGACTCCCGTTGACAATGCCATTGCCTTAGTAGACATCGTGCACGAATTAAGTTCCCGGTAATTGCGGAACGAACACCGACTTAAATCTCTTTGTCGGAGATTCCAAATCGAAACTTAGATGGTTTTACAATTGGTGCGAGAATTTTGCGGTTACCTGAATTCGGCTGAACTTCCTGCTTAGACTTATCATCCTTAGATGGCTTTGATGTGGCGCTGAGATTCTTCAACGGCGGTAGAGGATTTAATTTCAGATCAAGTTTCAGCCCTAAATTGACTTCTGCTAAAGACGTCCCCGAAAGATCTTTCATGATCAATTCCAATGCTTCCTGCAACGCTCCCTGACGTACGGTTTTTGAGACGTCGATGGGTTCGTTCGCCTTCAACTGCATCGTAAAGAAACAAAAGATAATTATTGCAATGGTGGTCTTTGTAATTCTCATGCTTTCGAATCCGCCTAACATTGATTGACTGTACAACCATCTTATTTAACTTGTTATCGGATGCCGTTTGTTTTGAATATTACTGTTCTACGGATTTTACGAGATTTTGATAAACTGTAACGATTAAACAAAAAAAACACCCGCGACGCATCAATATAAACTGATGAGTTTGCCATTTATTTTCTGTCAGCGCCCTGAAGCGCACCAGACTTTTCAGCACTCCTTGCCTTGGAATTCATACGTGACCGGACTGTCGAAACCACCCTACGAAATTGCGGACTTTTCAAAAATCGAAGGCGTACCCTGCCCCTGCGGTACCGCGAGACGTGCATTTACCGATGTGGAGGATTTCCCTGGCACCGTCCATGTCACAGAAATCTCTATGAATGCGCAAACGCACTATCACAAAAGACTGACAGAAACTTACTTTTTTCTTGAATGTGATGACGATGCCAAAATGCAACTCAATGATGAGATCGTTTCTGTAAGGCCGGGAATGTCGATCATCATTCGTCCAGGGACCCTTCATCGAGCCATAGGAAAAATGAAAGTGCTCATTATGGTCTTACCGAAATTCGATCCGGAAGATGAGTATCTGGTTTAACCCGTTGGAGTAAGATCCTGCTCGGACCAGGGATTTTGCCAGTCCCCCCAATTCTCGAGATACTGTCTATAAATCGGAAACTCATCGCTTTTGGATTCTAACCACGCTTGAGTTTCTCGGACAATTCTCTGTTCATCCTGAAGAGTCAGGTCGCCCATCAGAACACTGGTTCTCAGGAATACAAAATATGTGTCTAGCACATCACAACGACAATAATCATTAATCCGTTGCAGATTACCTTCATTGTACAATTGGTAAACCATATCTCCGGCAACATCCATCTTTCCAGGCTTGCCGATCAGGTTAGCCATCAGATTCAAGCCGCCATACATTCGTGATGCGCCGTGATTGGTTAGAACATCCTGCACGTCAAAATGGCTCTGAAGGTTATAGCGGTTACGAGGCTGATTAAAACTTTTCGATTGTCGAGCGAACCAACGCTTGAGCGAAATTCCATAGCGGAATGCACCTAACTCCATAACCGGAACGTCAAAGCCGCGACCATTAAACGTGACAAGCGTCGCTTGATACTTCTCCCAACCTTTCCAGAAATGTTGGGTAATGATATGCGGCCTCCCTTCTTGTTCATCCAATGCAACTAAATCAACCAATTCATAAGACTGATTCACTTTGGCGATAACAACCGAAACCGGTAAGTGGTACGTATGAGGTACAAAATCAGAACCGTTTTTATCGAAAAGCTCCGTTTGGTACTTTTCGATTGCCTGTTGAGGCTGTAATTCTTCCTTGGGATAACGAATATGAGAAATCAGCTCGCCATCCGGAACTGTTTCAATGTCGAAAACCAAAAAACGAATATCGCTCATCAATAAATCTTTCGTATTAATCGCTAGTTGAAGCTGACTTCCCTGTCTTCGCAAAACTACGATAGGTAACTCGGGACTAAGACTGGCTATTGTTTGCCCAAACGACTGCTGTTTGGATAAGTACCTGACCTTGTTGAATCATTTCATCCAGACATGCCCATTCCAGTGGCGAATGCTGCGTGTGTTGACCACTCGACAGATTGGGCGTCGGGAGCCCTTTTTCGGTAAGCATCGAACCATCCGTTCCTCCTCGAATTGAGCTTAACCTGTACTCAAGCCCAAGCTCATCATGGGCCTGTTTTGCGAATTCAACGGCTCGCGGTTCGTTTGGAAGCCCGTCGGCCATATTGCGATATTGCTTTTGATGATCCACTTCAATCGTGATCCCTGGGTAATCCTTCTCGACCTGTCTCGCAATTTCAACTACCAAGTCTGCTTTGACTTGTAATTGAGCGGTTTCGAAATCCCGCAAAAGAATTTTGATCGTCACTTCAGCAACACCCCCATCCAAAACATAGGGGTGAATAAAACCAACTCGATCCTCCGTGGTTTCAGGTGCCTGTTCCGGTGGTAATCGTTCAAGTAAAGCGCCTGCAGCCCGTAACGCATTTACCATTCGGTCCTTGGCAATCGAAGGATGGATATTAACCCCTTTGACAATCACCGTCAGTCCGTCAGCCGAAAACGTTTCCACATCAATGTCCCCTGCTCCGCCCCCATCAAGTGTGTAAGCAGCTACGGCTCCCATCTTATCGATATCCACATGATTTACACCACGACCGATTTCCTCATCGCAAGTAAACAAAATTCGAATCGGACCATGCTTGATCTCAGGATGCTCTGTTAAGTAATGAGCGGACTCCATGATAATCGCGATGCCGGCTTTATCATCACCACCGAGTAGTGTCGTACCATCGGTAGTAATCAACGTCTTTCCAATCAAGTCATTTAGCTCGGGATTTTCGGCAATTGTAATGATCTTAGAAGAGTCTCCTGCCAGTGGAATATCGCCCCCCTCATAACTTTGAATCACGTGAGGCTTAACATTTTCCCCCGTGGTCTCCGGTGATGTATCTAGGTGAGAATTCCAACCAATGGTAGGCGTATCTTCTACGTTACCGGGAATCATCGCCCAAACTAATCCATACTCATCTACATGAGCGTCTTGGGCCCCAAGTTCTTCTAGTTCAGCGAGTATCATTCGGCCCAATTCCCACTGGCCTTCGCTGCTGGGATAAACCTGTGTTTCAGCATTCGCCGTCGTGTTCACTTTGACATACCGAAGAAACCTCTCCAGTAACCGTTCTCGATTTAGATTCGCTAATTCTGCCATGATGTGATTCCTAGATGTTATTTAGTGGCTTCCCGAATTAAATGTTTCAATTCCGGGAGAATGATTTTTTCCATTGCCAAGAGCACTGCGGCAGGAGAGCCCGGCATGGTGATCACTAACAATTCATTAATCAGCCCCGCAGTGGCTCGAGATAAGATACTCGCAGAACCGATTTCCTTAAAGCTGAGATAGCGAAACAGTTCACCGTAGCCAGTGATTTCCCGGGTAAACAATGCGGTGACTGTTTCATAGGTTTGATCACGATTAGAAATCCCCGTTCCACCTGTCATCAGAACCGCTTGGATTCCCTGCTGTTGAGCACACTCATTTAATAACAATCGCATCGCATCTGGTTCGTCCGGAATAATTTCACGACGCGCGACCTCATGTCCGGCTTGAGTAATTAACTCGATAATCAGACTCCCGCCCCGATCCGTCTCGAGCGTACGCGTATCACTGATCGTCACCACACCAATGCGAATCGATTCAGCAGGACCTGATTTGTGTTCTTCGACAGACTGACTCATTGTATAACCTCTAGTCTCCGTAACTACTCACGGCATCGCGGCTTAGCATCACCCGGTCTTCCAGATTTGGTCGGAACATGACAAGGACAATCAACGGAAGGGACCAGCCGAGGAAAAGACCACCCCCTTCACCATTCCAAAACCGAGTTGCCAAAAGCAAAGCTGCAGTACAACTCGTAAGACTGCCAAGATTCTTTTGGGCGGGCCACATGGTAAAAGTAATACTCATCATGATAAACGCCGTGATCAGTGGAATGCGATAAACCGGTGCCCAGCCATAACTCCATAGGCCCTGCAAATATTTTGGATTCATTTGCGGGGTCAAAACACCATGCATGCGTTTCATTTGGGCCACAAAATCTGTAAAGTCACTCTTCGTAAGAAATAGCCCCAGCACTAAGAGCCCCCAGCCCAGCAGTACACCCAGACTGAATTTAGTTTTTCCTCGTTGCCAGTAGAAACTCACCCAAAGGGGGAGCAGGAACAGAGGGTAATAAATACAGAATGAAAGCGATAGAAGGAAGCCAGCGATCATTGGCTTGCGATAAAATAACAGAGCCCAAACGAGGAAAGCCCCGGGGAGCACATGATCAACGTGCCCTCCCATCTCGCCAGTGTACGGAATCAATAAATAAATGACGGCGGCTCCCAATCCCATACGCACGTTTTCAAAGTGAACCGACCCAACAAGAATCAGCCCGACCACCACAAAAAAATGAGCCGCAATCACAAGCCCCAGCGAAAGCGCCTGACTCATTTCAAATGAATACACGCCGGATTTACCACTTTGCTGATTCAACTCAAAAGGCGTTTCCCAAAATGCCACCGGTACGGGAGGAAGATCTTCAAGAATACGATAGCCCGGCATCTGCGGAGAACTGAGATCTCGGAGGACCTCAGCATCACTCTGTAAGTAACCAAGTGAGACATTGCTCACTAATAATACAAACAATGCGAAAACTAAAAATGACAATCCCCCGGCGGACAAATTTGGCTCCAGTAGTGGTCGACGCACCATCGTACAGTCGTAGAACATGCGGAGCATAAAAATTCCACCCATGACCCAAAGGGTGACATAGCCAAGCCTTACGATTTCCTCGAAACCATTCGTGATTCCAAAGGAGACGAGCATAAAGCAGGGTGAAAAAAGCGAAAGCAGGAGGATATCCAGATTTCGCATACTAAAGAAACGGCCAAATTTGAAGAAGACAGCAATCGAAAGCAACGTCGTCAAATACAACCATGTCGTAGATTCGACATGCTCATAACTAAAGAAAAGTTCATTTAGTTGTTCGTACAATTGCTGGTTTTCAAACATAATGGGCACTCGTGAGAATACAACTATTGTATCCCAGTTGTGGCTCTTTTAACCAATTGAATTTATCGTAAGCGGTCGCGTGCTTGTTGTGCCCAGGGGCTATCCGGAGCTAATACTAAAAATGCACGCCAATGATCGGTAGCCTTTTCCGCCTGTCCTAATTCATCCAGCGTTCTAGCGAGGTGATAATGCGCATCTGGATAATCCGGGTGATATCTAAGGGCCCCAAGTAACGCAGCAACCGCCAGATCCAACTCACCTGTATCAATCAAAACACAACCCAGATTTGCACGAGCTTCCACATAGTTCTCATCCAATTCGATCGCCATATAATAGCGTTCACGGGCTGCCGTATAGTCGTTGGTTCGATATAACAATTCGGCTAATTGAAAACAAACTTCAGCCCGCAAGCCATACTCAGCCAAAAAGCTACGATACAAATCGATCGCGATATCTAATTCGCCAGCTTCTTCATGGCCGGTAGCTCGCGCCAACATTTCTTCCGGATTCTGCGGCATCTTTGCCCGCTCAACCATTTTATCGAATGCCAGAATTTGCGGATTTCCTTCCTCCTCCCGCTCCAGTACTCGCAACACGTCGTCACGAGTGACTTCAATAATATTCTGTTCTTCGGCTACTTCTTCCAGAGAGCCAAAATCGATTCGCAATTGTCCACCCGGTTCAACTAACCCTTCACCCTGCCTCAGCAAAATGTGTCGGCCTTCGACAATCACAGAGAGTTGAGCCAACGGTCGTTCCACATCGGGAACATATCTTGCCAGTTCTTCTAAGCGATGCTCAATTTCTGACGGTGATGCGCCTGCTTCCAAGAGTTCCGCCAGATGCCGAGCTGTCGCTACTTCCTGAAAGTCAAAGTAAGGTAAACGATGTATTTCACGAACCGGAACAATCAAACCCCGTCGATGCCAGCGGCGAATAACGGCAACGGAAATATCCAGCATTTCAGCAAGCATCGCAGGCGTGTACAGACGTCTAATGACCTGATCCTCTGTCAACAAACCCAAACGCTCCCAAAACTGTGTTTCGGTAATCACTTCACAGTTCTCTTCCGCCACACTCGAGAGAACCGATGACGGTAACAATTCTTCAGGGGTCGTTGGAGGCCATTGGTCTGCACCAATAATGACAATATCAACATTGGCCTCTTCTAAATCGTCTTGATTCATAACGAAGCCGCCATTCTCAATAATCAATGAGCGGGCCTGTCGCCGGCTAACACCGCCGAGTTTACCCACAAACGCGATGCGTTTACCTTGGAATGGAGGAGGGACTAAAGTCACAACAACAACTCAGAGTTACTTTCTCTTACGTTTATTCAAAAAGGAATAGTCGCCAAACGACTATAGGAATGCCATCTCTAATATTCATAACCCAGAGTTAACATTGATTCATCAAAAAAAGGGCCTAGGATTCTTTAATACTCACCAAAAGCTCCTTTGCCAATGCTTTCGCTTTACCGCCAAACACATCTGATTCAGCAGCTGCCTTTATGGAAGGGATTAATTCCAACAATTCAGACGTCTCGTGATATTTGCTTAGCGCCGAGACCGCATCAATCGCTGTTGCGGCGACAACACTACGCTTGAAGTCATGGCTTGACTCATAAGCTTCCCCCGCCACTACACTTTCGCTTTCTGCATCCAACATTTCCAATAAAACATTTTTACCGGACATGTCTCCATGGCGAGCTAAACCAGCCGCCGCATTAAATCGAGCATTCGGGAATGAATCAGACAACATTCCCTGCAAGCGAATTAACGCTTCCTCCCCACCTAAAACGCCCAAGGCAAAACCAATTGTACTTCGCAACTGATCTATTTTGATTTGTAGTTCCGGGTTCTGTGCTTGAACATTCGATGTTTCAATCAATGCTGCTAACAATTCCTTATTGTCACGTTGGGATTCCGGTCCCAAATTCTGAATTAGAATAGAAAGTGATTCAACAGCCGAACGTCCGATTTCAATTTCGCTTTCGGTATCCGTCTTCTTCATAGCAGAGATCAACGCGTTCATCCCTTCAGGAATTTCAAATTCACCCAAACAACGACACACAAACACTCTTAGCTTCACCAGATTTGGATCCGCGACCTCGACATCCAATGGCGAATCCAGAATCGAGACTAACTCTGCTGCTAACTCGGGATCGTTCTTTAGCTCTTTTGAATTTGGCGTACGAAGCAAATTGGATAGAGTGTATGCTTTTTGCCAGCTGGAACTATCCATCTTTCGCAAGCCTCGCACCAATTCTGTAGGCGACTCACTTTGAGAAATAACATTAAACAGCAACCAAACGCAAATAATTGCGGCTACGATCACCATTGGGATCAGAAATAACTGCACCAAAAATCCGGCTTGGGGAGGTTGAACATCAGGTAACGCCTGAGTTACTTCAGGAGATTCCGACGTCGATGTAACTTGTTGTTTTTCTGGATGATCTAACAAAGATCCAAACTCCACTAGAAAAAGAATACTTCTCTCCAGTGCTGGGGAACGCACCAAAGAGTATGAATTTAGTGTAGATTGAGCAGTAATACCGTCAAGATGATTCAGTCGTTTGCGTCGGTTTACCCCATACCATTTTCACCTTAGTTTGACCGAAAAATCTGATTCATGCAGTTGTTAGACATCACCTACGACTCAGTGATCGAAAACATCGCACTCGACGAGGCGTTATTGCTTTACAGTGAGCAGACCGGTGAAGAATTTCTTAGATTCTGGAAGCCCCAACATAACACTGTGGTGATGGGACGTAGTGGCAAACTTGAGCAGGAAGCCGCCAAAGAATACTGCCGTAAAAACCAGATTCCGGTTTACCGTCGGCCAAGTGGTGGGGGCACAATCCTAACCGGCCCCGGTTGCCTCATGTATACCGTTGTACTTAACAGCAATTTAAACGGCCGACTGAAAGAAATTCAGGGCTGNCATGATTTCGTTTTGGGCCAAATGNCGATTGCTTTAAATAATATTGGAATCCCCTGCTGTATTCTGGGGNTCAGCGATCTCGTAATTGGNAATTTGAANTTCTCGGGAAACAGCCTACGTCTCAAACGNGATGCCATTCTGTATCACGGGACACTGCTGTGTAAATTCAACCTCAAGGAAATCTCCAATGCCTTACTTCCTCCACCCAAACAACCGGACTATCGACAAAAAAGATCTCATGCGGAGTTTGTTACTAATCTGGAACGTTCCATGAAAGAGATTCAGTCAGCGATTACGGAACACTGGAAGCCCGTAATTACGGGTGACGATATACCGCAACCAGTGGAGGTTTTATATCAAGATTTACTGGACAACAAGTATCTGGATTCCAACTGGGACGTGCTGTCCTAAAGGCCGGCTCCTATTAGACTAGGCCCCATTTCTTTCGCAACATCCAATCACCGGCAAGCAAGAGGCTGATCAGAATCATCAAAAACCAGGCACTGCCCGATGTGGATCCCCATTGCCAACTCAACTGAATCTCCACTTCTTGTTGACTAGCCTCATCAATAATCTTCTGAAGCGTGATATTGAGATCCTCTGGCATCACAACTTTGCCGCCCTGCTCTATTGTCATTTCGGCCAACCGATTCAACTGCCGGAAATCCGCTCGTGAATTATTTCGCTCAGGCTGATTATCAATAATCTGAAAATTGACACGTGCCTGCCCTAGCAACTCTTTGCCCTGTTTGACACCTGCTATCAACTGATACTCACCTGGCATTTCCACTTCCGCGATTCTGCCTGCCCACGACCCTCCCTGTCGCGTGACTGGTATGCTCCGCTGATTGTCACCATGAACTAACGAGATCGTCCACTCAAGTGAAGCAGGCACAGGCTTTTCACTACCTAAGACATCAACACCTGCTTCAAACACAATCTCACTTCCAGGCGAGAAACGTCGTTGATCGAGTTTTAACCAGACATCCTGTTGTTGCAGGTTCTCTCGGCGCGCCAGCCACAAAATGTTTTGTCGCCAAAATCTTCGTAACGCATCCCCGTAACCACTGCGAGCCCACTGCCAAGTCGAGTCACCAGCGAATGCCACAACACGCCCCAGGCCATACTGCGTAGTCACCATCAGCGGTTCAGCCTTGTCAGACTCCAAGATTATCTGGCCGGAATCCTTCACTCCCTGAAACAGATTCGCTCCGCGCAAGGAGGGTAATTGCTGCCAAATCTGATCGGTATTTCCCAGAGTGGTCAGCGGATGAGAGACAACAGGCTTCAAACCCACTTCTCGGTTAATATGAAAAACTTTTCGGATAGGTAAATCCGCTCCTACTTCCTGGCGTTCAAAAACCTCCATCTGAATCGGCAGGACAGACGCCAGTGGTGACTCCCGATAGGATCCGGGACCAAAACTGTAGTAACCGCCAAGCATCATCAATCCTTTACCATCCTCTACAGCTTTCGCGATTGTCTCTAAATTCTCTTTTCCAATCGCATCCGCGTGAACATCTTCCATCAATAAAACATCATACTGCTGATCTTTCAAAATATTAGTGCGGGGGTCAGGCCAGTTCTGTGAAGAAAAGTGTCGGATATAGTTCTCCGATAATTCAATATCCGGTGAAGATGCTAAACTCTTTCTCATCTCCAACTGTTCACCTAAACGATTCCCATAGAGATATAAAACTCGTAGACCACCTTCCAAAACTGTCAAATAAGCAGCCTGGCGATTGTTTGACAGTAGGACTTCACCTTCAGCAGAATCAGCCTCTACCTCTAACATATAAACCCCAGGTTGTGACGCCGTCAGCATAAACTGAATAGGCTGAATATCATCTGCTTCGGTGGCAATCACCTCAAGAGTCTGTACCACCTCGGTTGCGCCTTCCTCCGTTGTCAGCTTTAAATTCACCTTTGTTGGTGACCCAAGCACACTTCGCAAGCGGGCAATGGCGTTAATTTGAACATCATTCCCGGAGAAGACCCGGAATTGTTGAGGTAACTGTTCAATAGCAATGTCTTTCGATTGCAGGACATCTCCTTCTCGCCCAAAAGGAACTCCAATCAAAGGTACACCTCGCCTCCGAAGTTCATCCATCGCCTGACGAATATCAACTTCACCTTGATAGGCTGTTTGACGTCCATCCCCCATTAAAACAACAGCATGCACCTGTTCTCCAGGCTCACTGGTGACAGCTTCATAGATAGCAGCACCCAAATCCGTAAACTCTCCTGTCGGTTCTGCCTGTGTGACGATACCACTTGTGGAATCCCAACGCTGCTCGGAAATGTGGTTTGCATAGCCGAACCATTTGGTTTCAACGTTCTGTTTACTACGGAGCAGGAAACGGGCCGTATCTTCCCAAACCCGTTTCTGATGCTCCCAGCGGCTAACATCATCCAGAGCCGATGGCTGGAGCATACTTTCGGTCTCATCGGTCAAAACAATAACATTGGCAGGCCGTGTTTGAGTTTCTGAAACGATTCTTCCGGGACGGAGCATCGAAGTCAATAGTACGAGGATGACGGAAATGCGAAGACCAAGCAAAGTTAAACGACGTTGTTTACTTAAACTGCGATAGGGTCGGACCAGCAAAACAACCAATAACAATATCAGAACTGTCAGCAGTACCGTTACCGGACTGCCAAAGATTGGATTAAGGGACCAACTTTCCATCGCTTACACTCCTTCCTCTGCTGACGCATCGGATGATTCCTTCGCATAAAAGCGACTCGTCATGAGATGTTCCAACAGGATTAACATCGCAACAAAAAGAATTAGAAGTGAAAAGAACTCCTGGCCGACCCGACGCTGTCTCACGCTAAATGAAATTTCCTCCTGATTTCTCGCCAGCTGGTAATTGTCTGCTCCTAGTTTAGAATCCAGCTCTTGTTGGTTTAGCCTCTGGAGATCGCTGAATATTTCCAGTGTATTCACGGCGAAACCTCTAAGCATGGGACCATCCATCTGTCCCTTTAAGCGATACGCACCTGGCGATGCGATGAATGACACTTGAATTTTGTTTTCTACCGACTGCACTTCCTGTAGATCAGCAGTCGGAGTAAACAACTGGTATTTCTCTGGAAACATACCTTGATCATTTCGTAGAGCCACCACTTCACCAACCCGATAATTCAAACGAGATTCGCGATTGGATACCAGCGTATCTGCAATTGCATTGATCAGGATAAAGTAGGGCCAGTTGTCGATCCCGCTTGCCAACTGATTCCAAACCGTGCGATTTTCCAGATTCAACGGCTCAGAAATCGGGGTCAGCATGGTGAGTACAGTCCCCAAGCCAAATGTATTTTCAATAAGAGCGGGGTGAGTCATTTCTCGGCTAAACCTCATAACGGGTCGAGCGGTTTCCTGCAACTTTCCGATTTGCCAATACCTTACCACGGGAAACTGAGCCCAAGGGACCGAGCCCTGAAGAGCTACAAGGTCACGAAGTATCCGATGCTCCAGAGCTTGTGATTCGAGAAAATTTCGTTCGTCACTTCGCCAAAGCCGCAGGATCTTGCCACCGAGCAATTCCGCCACACCTTCTGTCTGAGATAGATTCTCCACTGTTGAGTTCGGCCCAAGAAAGACTCCTAAGGACCCACCTCGTTCTACATAATTAGCTAAATGTTGCCACGCCTCGATGGAAAGCGGAGGAGGATCAATCAACACAACGCTGGCGAACTGCTGGAGGGGCCGTTCACTGATATTACCTTCACGCATCATCGAGAAAGAATATTTTGCGCGGCCGGTTTGCCTGTCCGATTCCGGAGCAATGGCCTGTGTAAAAAAACGAGTCGGAACTCCGTCGGCCGTAATAATCAATATCTCCGCTGCCGATTCAACCATCACTGTAAAATGACGAACATCATCAATCCCTAATCCATCACCACCAAGTAATCTAATCTGACCGTGATGCACTCCTGAAGGTAGTCCACTCAGTGAAAAAAACAACTTCTGTCGAGATTTTACTGCCGAAGCGTTAAACGATACTTCCTGCTGTGCTAATACACGAACATCCGGTGTCTCTAATTGGCCATCGGTGATCACGGGTAGTGTTAAGTCAAATTCCTCGATAACGAGCTGGATCGTACGAGTGGTTTCTAAACCAACGTGAGAGACATCAATATTTACTTCCGTACCCCCCTGTCCAACCAAGATTTCGTCCCGAAGTTCCGGAGTACCCAACGCGACATTAGCTGGCTTCTCAACCCCAACATCAATCAGGAACAATTCAACCTGCTGTTTTTCCATTTCATCGCGCAAGCTTTTTCCAATTGAGTCCCACGCTGACTCGGCCAAATCGGTAAACAAATAAAGCTCTTTCCTAGGTAATTTTGAGGTGGCCAGCAGATCCATGGCAGATTGTAAGCTGTACTGTAGAGAAACCGGAGAATGTTCTGTCTGTAATTGTTGAATGGCATTCATCGTCGAATTGAGATCTACATTAAAGACAACACTCCGGGCATTGCGGTCAAGAACAGCAATCTCGCTCGATTCAGGCAATTGGCTGACTAACCAATCCGCCATCTCCCCAGCTTCCGCTAGCCTGGTCTTACCCTGCCGTTGATAAGACATTCTGGGGGAATTATCAAAAACCAAAGCAGCGCTGACAGAAGCATCCGCATCACCAATCAATACGGTTTGTTCATCAGTGGTTACTTTAATTAATAGGTATGCATCCGCCAGCAATCCCAGACCGCATGCAACGAGCAAAGGAATGACAATCGTCTTCGTGACCCGGGAGATCATCGCAGCAACACTGACCACAGTTATCAGGATCACCGCAACAGAAACAATCCCAATGACAATCCAGTTACCAGCAACTGTCTGATCGGCTGAGGGTCCTGTAAACGCAAGTGCCAAAACAGCAAGTAGTAGACAACGAAGAAACAATAACAACCATTGCTTCATTCTCAGTGTACGTTTGTTGGCAACCTGATTTTGTCTAACAAACCGTAAGGCCGGAAACAACAGGGGCACAGGCTTACGACGCATCGCCAAATGGATGATCAATGGCAATGCGACAAGCAACCCGCCAAACAAAAGCGATGAATTTAAAAATGCCACAGAATCTACACTCCCGCCAAACTTAACAACGGCTACGCCGACTCATCAAGTACTCCATCAAGGCACGATCAAATTGCATGCTTGTATCTAACGGAACGTAATCAACTCCCAGATTGCGACACTCGGCAGCGTACTCTTCACGAAAACTGATGATCTCCTGAGTGTAATCCTGACGGTAGCTCTCTGCTTCCACGACCAACGTCTCTTCTGATTCCGGATCATGCAATTGAACCATACCATCAAACGGAAAAGTCACTTCAGCTTCATCTAAGACGTGAAATAAAATGACATCATGTCCTCCATGGCGAAGCCTTCGAAGAGACTGAAAAACGGGGGTGGTGTCGGTGAGAAAATCAGAGAATACCATGACCAAACTACGTTGCTTTAACATGGCCGCTAATTGTCCGAGGCTCATTGCTATATCCGTTTGACCCGCTGGTTTAAGTTGAGATAAATGCGAGAGGATATTGGTGAGTTGTGATCTTCTGGATTTAGGAGGTAAGCAGTGCCTGATTCTTTCATCAAACGTGACGAGGCCCACCGGATCCTGTTGATGAATCATGAGGTAACATAATGAGGCCGCCAAACAGATCGAGTAATCAAATTTAGTCAGCTCCTGACGATAGGTGAAACTCATAGACTTACTTAAATCCATCGCCACATAGCCGGTTATATTCGTTTCAGCCTCAAACTTCTTTACATAATATTTGTCGGTTTTTGCATATACCAGCCAATCAATATTTGCAGGATCATCGCCGTACGAATACCGTCGATGCTCTGAAAACTCCACGGAAAATCCCTGGAAGGGGGAAGCATGCAGACCTTGCAAAAATCCTTTCACCACGAACTGAGCGCGCAAATCAAGTCGCTTGATCTGAGTAATTACTTCGGGTTTCAGATAAGATTCTACTGCGGTCATTGGTTTTTAATATTACTCATATTTCTCCGCATTCGGAGGCTGTATTTCATCAAGCAATTTCAACACGATCGCCTCCGTGTCCATCCCTTCAGCTTGAGCCTGGAAGTTTGCACTTACACGATGACGTAATACCGGCACAGCAATCCGCTGAATATCTGAAACAGCCACGCTAAATCTGCCGGACATCGCTGCAATGGCCTTACCTCCCTGAATCAGGAATTGCCCAGCACGAGGGCCTGCTCCCCAATCGACTAATTCGCGGATAAATTCGGGGGATTCGGTATCGTCTGGGCGAGTCGCTCTAACAAGTCGTGCGGCGTATTTCACTATCTGTTCACTGACTGCGATACTATTAACCAGCTTTTGCAAATTAATAATTGCTTTAGCCGACAAAATCTTTTTTACTTCCGGAGTTTCATTGCGGGTGGTCGCGGCAAGAATTTGCTCTTCTTCTGTTGCTGATGGGTAGCCAACCTTGATGTTAAACATAAAGCGGTCTAACTGAGCTTCAGGCAATGGGTAGGTCCCTTCCTGCTCAATCGGATTTTGGGTGGCAATCGTAAAAAACGGTTGAGGCAAGTCATAAGTTTTTCCGGAGATTGTTACTTCACGCTCCTGCATTGCCTGAAGTAAAGCGGCCTGTGTTTTCGGCGGTGTTCGGTTGATTTCATCTGCCAACAGGATGTTGGTGAAAATAGGTCCCTTCACAAAACGAAAAGTTCGCTTACCCTGGTCATCCTCATCCAGCACATTCGTCCCGGTAATGTCACTGGGCATCAGGTCCGGAGTAAACTGGATTCGGTTAAATGACACGTCAAGAATTCTAGCAAGCGTGCTAACCATCAATGTCTTGGCAAGCCCAGGAACACCTTCAAGCAAACAATGGCCACGTGTAAAAATGGCCGCGAATAATTGCTCAATAACGTCGTGTTGGCCAATGATGATTTTTTGCAATTCCTGCTGCATCACTTGGCGATGATGTGCGAACTCCTGCAAAATGTCCCCTAAGCTCTTTTGACTGTTCGACACGGTCTCTATGTTCCTGTAATGAAAGTATTCTCCAGCAGCGTATCATTGAATAAGTCTCGCCTTATGTCCATAACAATTCGCCTTTCCGGGGGCTGTGACCAGTCATATTTACATTTTCACGTTGCCTTGTTTATCGTTCATCCCTAAATTAATATTCGAATCGCTATAAATAGCTGCTAAGTACATAAAATAACTTTGTCAATTAACTTCGTTAACACTGCTGATAACCTCCACTTTTCGGGACACCCATGTTTCGTCATACCTCGATCCCATCTGTTTTCACCATCGCACTGACAACACTGATTACACTATGCGCTTTGACGAAAACTACACAGGCAGACATTACAGCACAACAAGTTAATAGCGCCATTGAAAAAGGAGTTAAGTTCCTACGTGCACAACAAAAAGAGGATGGGTCCTATCCTGACTTTACTGCTCCAAATGGGGCGGTTCTGTTTCCGAATGGTGTGACTAGTCTTACCACATTGGCGCTTCTTAATTGCGGCTATGATGGTCAGGATCAGACCATTTCCAAAGCACTCAAATACATCCGTTCGGCACCCGCCTCCGGGACAACTTATGTCGTCTCACTACAACTGATGGTCTTTTGTCAGGCCGAACCACAGAAAGACAAGCTACACATAAAGAGGTTGGCCGAGTGGTTGGTAGGCACGCAAACAGAGTCGGGTGGCTGGGGGTATCTAGAACAAAGTGTTTCCTCTGATCCGTCTAACAGTCAATTCGCTCTACTAGCGCTTTATGAAGCCGAACGACAAGGTATTCTCATACCGAATTCGACGTGGACCAAAGCCGAGCAGTACTGGACTTCCCGACAGGCAGCCAATGGAGGATGGAATTATGATTCTAAATTTGGTGCCAAGCCATCCATTAGTATGACCTGCGCCGGTGTTGCCTCTCTCGTCGTCACTCGCGGAAAAGCTGGTAAAGAAAAGAATAGAATTACTAATGGACAGGTCAATTGTTGTGGTGATTTTCCCGAACGCGATGCTGTCGACCGCGGGATGATCTGGTTGGGTCGCAATATCAAAGTCGGAGCCAACGCATCCAGTTCAGCCTACTACTACCAAATGTATTGTATTGAACGAGTGGGGCGGCTGACCGGGACACGGTTCATCGGTGCCACGGACTGGTATCGTATGGGATGTGAGCACATCGTCGGGTTGCAAGATCAGTTACGTGGTAACTGGCGTGGAAGTCTTTCGCATGGTGAAAGCAACCCTATGATTGCCTCTTCCTTCGCACTATTATTCCTTGCCAAAGGACGTCGCCCTATCGCAATTTCTAAACTGGCTTATGGTGAAAAACAACAATGGAACCAACATCCACAGGACCTCCAAAACCTTGTAATGCAGACCGAGAAACGCTGGGATATGTATCTAACCTGGCAGACTCTGGAACTGGAAATCTCAAATCTTTCTGACCTGATGGAATCACCGGTACTGTTTCTCAGTGGCAAGGGCCCCTTATCCTGGACGCCAAAACATCGAGACTTAATTAAAGAGTACGTCAATCAAGGCGGGTTCCTATTCGTTGAAAATGCTTGCGGAGATGTACAATTTGATCAGGAATTCCGTCAAGCCATGGATGAGTTGTTCCCCGACAATCAACTGGATCCGTTGCCACCTGACCACGCAATATGGTTTGCCGATCAAAATATATCTCCTGAGTTTATTGGGAAACTTCACGGAATTCAGTCCTGCTGTCGTACGAGTATTGTCTACGCAACCATTGATCTAGGTTGCTATTGGGAACTTCATAACCCTCGCCCCGATTCGGGGATTCCCGACAGCATCCAGCAAGACATTCAGGACCGTCTGGCAATTGGAACTAATGTATTGACGTATGCTACCAATCGTCAACTCAAAGAGAAACTGGAACGCCCGCAGGTGGCATTTAATGGAACCGACACCACCTCTGTGTTACGTAAAACACTTCAGATTCCAAAAATCAGTCATCCAGGCGGGAGTAATGACGCACCTAATGCTCTTAATAACTTGTTGGCTAGCCTGCAAAAAGAAGCCGGGATTCGAGTCTCGGTGGGAACGCAGGTTATTTCCCTGACGGATTCGCTGGAACGTTATCCAATTTTATTTTTTCATGGCCGACGGACTTTCCAATGGTCTGCTGCCGAACGTCAGGCACTTAAAATTTTTGTGCAAAATGGTGGATTTATCTTTGGGGACTCGATTTGCGCTAGTCCGCAATTCACTGAATCTTTCCGCCGGGAAATGAGAATGATCTTCCCGGAACAAATTCTGCGTCGTCTGCCGGCTGATCACGCAATGTTTACCAATGACTTTGGTGGCTTCGATGTCGGTAAAATGACACTCCGCTCTCCCGCAACACAAATAGATGGACAACGTATTCAAGCCCGTGAGTCTTCGGTGACTCCTCATGTCGAAGGGCTTCTGCTGGATGGACGTCTGGCAGTGGCGTTTTCCCCCTTTGATCTGAGTTGCGCGTTGGAAAACCAAAACTCGCTGGAATGCAAAGGCTACCTTCAGAAAGATGCCGCCAAACTTGGTACTAACATTGTGATCTACGCTTTGCAACAGTGATAAACCTATGAGCACTAAATCGAAGAATAAATTGCTCTGGTTACTGCTAGCGGTATGTGTTTTTCGTACGACGATTTTATTGATCTTGGGAGATCAGTTCTCAGCAAATTTGGAGCACGATGTAGACCGCTATCTACATCTTGGTAAAACTCTCGCAGATTCTTCATCCTACCGACTGCACAATGAGCCCACTGCTTTTCGACCAATCCTTTACCCGTTGCTCATTGCCGCAGGCCTCAAGATAGGACTGGCGGCTAAAATCTGGGTGATGATCTTACATGTTGTGTTAGCCGTGGGAACGGTTTGGCTAACTTTCTGCTTAGGTAGACATATTAAAGATAAGAAGACCGGTTGGTTCGCCGGCATCTTAGTGATGATTGATCCAATTCTGTTACATCAATCAACCTGGATCATGACTGAAACACTGGCAACATTTTTGGCGGTGCTCACGATGCTCCGAGTGGCCAAACTGCTGGAAAACCCCGGAGTACTAAACACTCTATTAGCGGCACTAAGCTTTTCACTAGCGGGATACTGTCGACCAACATTCTACGCGTATGCCCTGCTGACCCTAATCCTATTACTGCTGATTTTACAGACAAGTTTGCTAAAAAGATTGATAACGAGTTTTGCGATTGGCAGTTTAATACTACTGACGCTGCTACCTTGGATTCATCGAAACTATGAATTGTTTGATAAGCCGATCCTTGCCACTACTCATGGAGGATACACGCTTCTACTGGGTAATAATCCACTGTACTACCAACAACTAAATCAGGATGTATCCATATATTCTGCCGAAGAATTCGATGAAGGCGTACGGCGTTTTAATATTTCTGAAAATCCCGGATATGACTTTTGGTCAGCCGAAGCCTCTCTAAAACAACCCATTGTTAATCGAAACGAAGCCGAACGTGACAGCTTTACCTATGCCGTGGCCTTTCACCATATTAAAGAGAGGCCCGTAGATTTCGCGCTTAGCTGCCTCACTCGCGTGAAGGCATTTTGGACTCCTCTTCCCGCAGCAATGCCTGAGAGAAGTGACACGGAACGATACGTTATTGGTATTTGGTACGCTCTTATCTACCTGTTTGTACTTAATTTCACGCTATTTCACTTTCGGCAATGGTTCCATTCAGGTCTGTTTGCCGGTTTTTGTATCGCTCTTTCTTTTACTCTGATTCATGCTGTTTTCTGGTCCAACATGCGAATGCGAGCACCGATTGTCCCGTTACTTTGTTTGGTCGCTGCCGTCTCGTTTCTAAGTCCCAAATCCGAGTCGGACACATAACTGATTCGCATTGTTACAGACTGCGGAAATCCCTATAATTCTCGGAATTATAGGTATCTCGGTGTCGTCAACAAGGATTGTTGGTGGACGCTATCAACATGCCTTGAATATTCCCTTGATCCGTGGCAAGGATGCCGATCTAAAATCGTGTTGCATCAGGCTCGTCCCAACTTCAAATCGTCTCTACTTGTTATGTCAAGTTCAACTGACATAGTAAATATCGTTGCGCGGCTTGTTGTTATCACTGCCTTATTTTTGTTTGGCAGCCTCTCTAACAATCAGGTTCAAGCACAACAGATCGAATTTGCCGATCAGGATATTCAAACACCAATACTGATCACTGGGCAGCAAGGGAACTTTTGGAATCAGGGGCATTACGAAATCTGGGAAGTAGAACAATGTGTCATTCGTCACGGGTTATTCTCTGCTACCAGTAATCGAGCGATCATCTGGATTGACCGAGCATCGGCATCGTCCAGAGCGCCCCACAAAGTGATCGCATATCTCGAGGGCTCAGACGTCGAAATTCAACGGCAATCGATTAGGGGATTCGATCAACAGAACCAACCGATTCGTACCGAAAGTATCATTCAGGACAAGCAATGGATTGGTCGTCTTTACACATTCACTAATGTTTCAATCAACATCCAGAATCAACAAAGAACGGGCCGTGCCCCATCCAGTCTATTTCAAAGAGCGAGTCAGGCGCGCCAAGAGATTGCACGACGCTCTCTGCAGCAAGCTGATCCAAATGTACGCCCCGCAACCTTTCAGAGTTCCACTATCAATAGTGATGGAGCCGAAAATCGCAGCAACGAAGTATCGCTTGGTGATCATCGTTTAAAGATACAGGGCCGTAGTAATGTCGACTGGAGCTTACATATTGACAGCGCACCCGATGGCAGAGGAACAATAGCTGTCGCCAAGTCAGGTATCCGAGCGACGATCGAAGGATTTCAGGCTCCCGCTACTGGTGACTCAGGGGCAATGACAATAGAAACCGACAACATGGTGGTTTGGGGACCCGCCGTAGCCCAATTACAAGGCGGGGAAGTCACTGACAGAGATGCTCCACTGGAACTCTATTTAGAAGGAAACATTATTTTCCGACAGGGAGATCGGGTGATCTATGCAGATCGTATGTATTACAACGTAACGGAAGAGTACGGAATGATTCTCAGTGCAGAGGTTCTAACTCCGGTCGCAGAGTACGAAGGGTTGCTACGAGTCAAAGCGGATGTACTACAGCAGGTCAACAAACAGAAATTTCTGGCTTACGGAGCAGCCATTACCTCCAGTCGCATGGGGATTCCAACGTATTGGTTTCAATCCGATGAAATTGAAATCAACGATCAACTGGTAAAACAAATCGACCCTCTCACCGGCCAGCAACGACGTGACCCGAAAACAAACGAGCTAGTTTATAACCATAACATCACCGCTGAAAGTCAAAACAACTTTCTGTTCGTAGGTGGCGTACCGATTTTCTACTGGCCCGTGATGGCAACTCGGCTTGATTCCCCAGCCTTTTATCTGGATCGTGTTCGCTTTAAAAGTGACCGAGTCTATGGTCAGCAGTTACTGATCGACTGGAATGCATTCCAATTGTTCAATGTGGAAGATCCACCACAGAACACCAAGTGGTCACTCTCCGCCGATTTTATGAGCGAACGAGGCGTTGGTATCGGGACGCTATATGACTATCAGCGCGACGACATGTTTAATCTTCCCGGTTTAGCTAAGGGGCTGTTTGACGCCTGGGGCCTACAAGACTCCGGACTCGATAATCTTGGGAGAGACCGACGGGCCCTGGATCCTGAAAAAGATTTCCGAGGACGTATCTTTTGGAATCACCGTCAATTGCTTGGTGACGGTTACCAGTTAACAGGTGAGGTCGGTATCGTCTCTGATCGCAATTTCCTGGAACAATATTACGAACGTGAGTGGGATGAAGATAAAGACCAAATCACCGGATTGGAACTCAAACGCATTACTGAGAATATGTCCTGGGGGATCGACACCAATATTCGCACCAACAATTTCCACACACAGACAGACTGGCTTCCTCGTTTCACTCATGACTGGCTCGGCAAATCTCTTTTTGCCGATCGTTTAACTTGGTATGAGCACACGCATGTTGGATATGCGAAACTCAAAACTGCCGATGCTCCGGACGACCCTGGCGAATTGGCTAAGTTTGATTTAATGGCCGGGGAAGAACAGCTCTACAATGGATTGCGCGCTGCCTCCCGACAGGAAATTGACATGCCGATGCAATGGGGGGCTGTCAAAGTTGTTCCTTACATGCTTGGTGAAGTGGCCTACTGGGGCGAAGACATCAATCATCAATCAGCCACCAGGACGTACGGCCAACTTGGTCTCCGTGCGAACCTTCCAATGACTCGAACAGACCCGAATATTAAGAGCAAACTATTTAACGTCAACGGCGTCTCCCACAAAATCAACTGGACGATGGATGCCTACTGGGCTGACGCCAGTGAAGAAATGACGATGTTCCCGCGATATGACGCCTTGGATGATGATGCTCAGGAACACTTCCGACGTCGATTCTTTTTTGACACCTTTGGAGGTCTGGCCGGACAAAATATCGGTGCCAAATGGGATGAACGCTTTTTTGCCTATCGCACGAACATGCAAGGATTAGTGACCTCTCCCGCCACAGAAATTGCGGATGATACCATGGCCTTTCGACTGGCCACCGAACAACGTTGGCAAACTAAACGTGGGCTGCCAGGCAAAGAACACATCGTCGACTGGATGGTGCTACATGCTCAAATGGTTCTCTTCCCGGATAGGGACGATAATCATGGACAGCATGCAGGGTTATTCGATTACGATTATCGGTGGCATGTTGGTGATCGATTCACCGTGCTATCCGATGGCTATTTTGACTTCTTCAATGAAGGCTTGAGAACCGCCAGCGTGGGCGGTGTTATTAGTCGACCCGATACAGGGCGATTCTATCTGGGTTACCGCATGATTGATGGACCTATCTCCAGTCATATTGTGAACGCAGCACTAAGTTATAAAATGAGTCAGAAGTGGATTGGCATTTTAGGCTCCTCTTTTGACCTCGGCGACTCCGGAAATATTGGGCAAAGTCTGTCGATGGTTCGTATTGGCGAGTCATTGCTGATACGCGTTGGAGTCAATTATGATGAAAGCCGTGACAATTTCGGAGTTCAACTCTCGGTCGAACCGCGATTCCTCGCCAACAGCCGTATTGCTCGTCGTACCGGGGTAGATATTCGACCATCGGGTGCATACGGTTTTGAGTAAACTGTTGGCAGGAGTACTGAGCCAGTTTTCGTACAACGAGTAATATCAATGCAACGATTTCCAAAACGAATTACAATTTTCGTACTTTTCCTGCTAACTGCCAGCCTGATGGACTCCGTTCTGGATGCCGCCCCACGGCGACCCAAATACACTCGCCCGAAACCAAAACGCAACGACACGCTTGTGGTAGATGCAAAGCCCCGAAAGCCTGTGGGGCCACGTAAAACAGTGGCCGTCTGGCCTAAATACCAACCAGGATTCAAATTCCCGGGGGTGGATGAATTAGTCATCGATGAACTCGTAAATTCCGAAGCATTTACTGTGGTTGAACGCCTCAACATCCAGGCATTGGAGACCGAAGCCAACATGTTCGAAAATGTTCGGCACATCGGAGCACAACTGATCTTTGAAGTTGTGGTGACCGATGTAGCTCAGCGAACGAGCCAGGGATTACAATTTGGATTAGGTGAACTGGGTCTCGGAGGAGATGGCTTTGACGTACTCGTTGGCACAAGCCGCACAACAGCCCGAGCAACCGTTCTGATACGCGTGATCGAAACTAGTTCCGGCAAGATTCTTGCTTCGCAGCGATCTGATGGAACCTCTGTGGGTTCAGGATTAAACCTGGGTTTTGCTTATCAGGATGCCAAGCCAAACAAATTGGAAGGCTTCGATATCAATTTTGGAAAGATCGAAGACACCTCCGTTGGCAAGGCAGTTGCTAAAGCCGTCAAGCTAGCAGTCACTCGCACCGCAAATAAAGTGAACTCTCATCCCTGGGAAGCTCGGGTAGCCGATTTGGATGCCGAGTTTGTTTACTTAAACGCGGGTACCAATGCGGGGCTAACGGTAGGCTCCCAACTTCTCTGTAACAAATTGGGTAAGACTATTTCAGATCCACAAACAGGGGAAGTGTTGGATGTCGTAACAATCCCAGTCTGTATGTTGGAAGTGGTCAGTATTAAAGAAAGAATCGCCGTCTGCAAGATCATGGACGGCGGAGATGCGTCAGCTATCGAGAAGAATATGATCGTCACTCTAAAAAACAACGAGTCACCCGATAGGAACATTATTCCATGACAACGCTACGAATTACAGGTCTGGTTGCCAGTGAATTATCACTGGCCTTTGACGAATTTGGCCAGGTACCCACAGAACATCAGATAGATGATATTGCTGCAGTTATGTCCGGGCGTGATGGTCAGGCGATCACCCTTCAGGGTCTGGTGGCCTTATGCCAGCCTTCTGAAGAGGCTCAGTATCTAGGACTCCACGGAAGCCTGGATAATTTCCATGCAAGCATTCCTCTGGATGCCGTGTTAGATCGCGGGCTAATTCAATATGCCAAAGATGGTCGGGCACTCGATGTAAAGGCCGGTGGCCCCTATCGATTCCTGATCCCTGATCATGCTGCCTGTAACACCGATGATATTGATGAATGTGCAAATGTTAAATTTCTCGATCATATCGAATTTACAGCAACACGCGGATTCGATAACCGTCCTGAAGATGAAGATGAACACGCCGCATTGCATGCTAAAGAACACGGACACGATCACGATCACGAGCATTAATCTCTTTCTGGTGGAAATCTATCCAACATCGTCGGAGAGAAGGACTCATCCGAAAAGTTGCGTTGTGGCGCAATCGGGATCACCAAAGCACCCAACATAGAATAAGCCTCCGAAACAACGGAGGCTTATATAAACTTTTTAGATCTGATGCCTGGCAAGCTTAGCCTGAGATCTTAGATACACGAATACGAGTGTACCGTTGACGGTGACCGGTACGACGTTTTGAATCTTTACGCCGACGGAATTTCTGCACGTAGATTTTGTCACCTTTAACTTCCGCAAGAACTTCAGCCGTCACGGAAGCGCCTTCAACGACAGGCTGACCGACCTTTACTCCATCATCACCTGATACAGCCAAAACCTGATCAAAAGTGATTTCGTCACCAGAGCCTGCATCTCGCAGATCAATATCCAGTTCCTGACCTTCTTCTACTTTGTACTGACGTCCACCGTCGGCAATGATTGCGTACATGGTATTTATCTGTGTTGAATAAACGGTTAACAGTTTTTGTTTTTCTAAAAGTTTCAGCGAAAGCTTTAATAATCTCGCTGAGACAGTCACCCATTCTCAGGTGATCGTACTCAACAGCTTCGTTAAAACATACCTAGCGAACTATTAAAAATATCTCAAAACCCAGACTTCGTCGAGGGGCTAACTTGGGAATCCCCTCAACTTTCCACGAAGTCTATCGCCGACTTATAATCTCAAATACTAGACTTTGACATGTTTTCCATCTGAATTACGGAAGTCCATCTCAAGATGTTCCGGGTACAATCCTTCGTTACTCAGAACCTGGACGACCATACCTCCTTCTTCTTCAAGTTTCATGATTTCGCGTCGTTTCTTATTATTCAGATAAGCTGCAACACTCTCATGAACTCGAACAGTAACCCTAGCTATTTGTTTTCGTCGACAGGCTAGCATCAACTTACGAACCACTTCAATCGCCATACTTTCCGCAGTCTTCACAAGACCTCGACCACCACAACAAGGGCAATCATCGTAGACACTACGTTTTAAACTAGGACGAATTCGCTGCCGCGTCATCTCAATTAATCCAAACGGACTGGTTCGCAGGATTTTTGTACGAGCACGATCGCGCCCCATGGCATCACGCAAAGCCCGTTCCACGCCCCGACGATGTCTCTCTTTGCGCATATCAATAAAGTCATTAACAATCACACCGCCAAGGTCACGCAATCGTAGCTGTCGAGCAATTTCTTTCGCGGCCTGCAGATTCATCTGATAGGCCGTTTCTTCCGCATCGGCATCCGTCTTTCGGAAATTACCACTATTCACGTCAATAGCGACCAGAGCTTCGGTGGGATCGATCACAATCGACCCACCTTCTTTTAGAGGCACTTCCCGCTTGTAGATCCGGGCGATCTCATCTTCCAACTTGTACTTATGAAAGATTGGCCGTGTCTTATCGTAGTACTCTAAACGATCTGCAAATTTAGGCATCACCATTTCGAGGAAATCTTTGGCGCGTTTATAAGCATCTTCCTCATCAATATAGATAGCATCCATTTCACCACTCACAGTATCACGGATCGTCCGAATGATAATGTCACTCTCTTCGTAGATATCTGTCGGTGCCTGAGACTTCTTCAGTCGACGGACAATCGCTTTCCACAGTCGAATTAGGTACGCCATATCACGGGACAATTCCTTTTTATTTCGCCCCATTCCTGCAGTTCGAACAATAAACCCCAGACCTTCGGGAGGATCTATGTCAACCAGAATATCACGCAACTTTCGCCGTTGTTTATCATCTTCAATCTTACGGGAAACTCCAATGCGCCCCAATGAAGGCATCAGCACCAGATAACGTCCGGGGATGCTGAGATAGGTTGACAGTGTTGGTCCTTTCGTCCCAATACCTTCTTTAATCACCTGAACGACGACCTCGTCGCCCTTTTTAAAGATCTCTTGAATCGGAGGCTTAACACGAGGACGGCCACCATTCCAATGACGCTTGCGGCCTCGGCCACGCTGTGGCCGGCGATGAACTGCCAACGCTTTATTCTGTTCTTCGACGGGTACATTCGGGTCATAACCACCTTGACGATAGTACTGAGGTTCCACGTCACTAATATGAAGAAAGCCATTACGCCCTACTCCAAAATCGACAAAAGCTGCCTGAATCCCAGGCTCTAGGTTGACTACCTTTCCCTTATAGATATTACCTACGTAGTTATCCTGACTGGCACGTTCCACATGTAGTTCTTCAAGCTGTCCATCTTCGATGACTGCTACCCGACATTCCTCGGGCTGAGCTACATTGATTATCATTTCTTTTTTCATTAATTTTCTTTCGTTGTATTGTAGGTCAAAGCTCTCCAGCTTTCGTAGCCTTAAATGGCCAGTTCCGGAAAGATCTGCCTCAGTTGATCGGTGAGATAGGCATCAACCTCAAACGCACTTTCTAAATGCATAACACGCTCAGCAATCTCTTCGCATTGTTTAATACTGACACTCCGACAAACCTGTTTAATTTCAGGCACCGAACTCGGCGGTACACTCAAAGAGCGTAAGCCTAACCCGAGTAGGAGAGGTACATACTTAGGCGATGTACTCATTTCACCACAAAGGTTGACAGGAACACCAAATTCGGCAGATTGAAGAATCGTCGACTGAATCAGCCTTAGCACAGCCGGATCGCTGGCACGATATAGGTTGGCCACGTCCTTATTGCTACGATCCACTGCCAGGCAGTATTGAATGAGGTCATTTGTCCCGATACTGACAAAGTCCACTTCTTTGAGGAACTTATCAAGCATCAGTACGGCTGATGGCACCTCCACCATAATTCCAATTTCAAGCTTTTCTTCAAGCTCGTATCCGTCTTCGATCAGGTCTTCCATAGTATCAATCAACAGCATCTTGGCCTGACGTAACTCCTGTAATGTAGCGATCATCGGGAACATGACTCGCACTGGCCCGAGGGCACTAGCACGAATTAATGCTCGCAACTGAACTCTGAACAAATCCAGATTACGTAAGGACAAGCGAATACTGCGAACACCCAAAAACGGATTATTCTCTTCTTCATGCCGCGGCAACTGACCAAGTTTGTCAGCGCCCAAGTCAAGCGTTCGAAAAACAACCTGACGATTATCCATTGACTGGATCACATGAGCATACGCTCGGTAGTGATCCTCTTCGGTTGGCTCTTCATCCGCTCCAAGATAAAGAAATTCGGTTCGATACAAACCGATGCCGTCAGCTCCGCGTTCGCGGCAGGCATTTACCTCGTGCGGAAACTCGATGTTAGCACCCAACTGGATACGAACACCATCTTTTGTTTCCGCTGGTAAATCCCGTAACACGGATAATTCCGCAGCCAAACTGCGGTGTTGTTCTAGTTCTTCCTGATAACGACGAAGTGTTTTATCATCGGGGTTGAGAACAACCTGACCATGATCGCCGTCAACTATAACAACATCACCACCCGACACGTCTGTCAGAAAGTGCCCGGTGCCCACCACAGCGGGAATTTCAAGCCCCTTAGCAACGATTGCTGTATGAGAGCTTGGGCCGCCTACTTCTGTAGCAAATCCCAAGACAAAGCGAGGATCGAGCTTCGCGGTTTCACTCGGCGTCAGGTTATGTGCCAACACTATGGCGGGCGTGGAAATCTTACTCAGAGATTCACGACGACGACCGAGTAGTTTGCCAAGCAGATTCTTTTCCAGATCAAAGAAATCATGAGCTCGTTCAGCCATATAATGATCATCCAGTTCCTGAAAGATCTTGGCGTAACGACGGAGCGTTTTGGACACAGCATATTCAGCTGAATGATGCTTGGCTGTGATCATGGAAGTCACTTCATTGACCAATGTCGGATCCTGAAGCATTTGCAGGTGAGCTGCAAAAATAGCACCATATTGCTGACCTAGCTGATTGGAGATTCTTGTCTGATTACGTGAGATATCGGCCGCCACGCTATCAAATGCGTGTTGCATGCGCAGCAGTTCGTCATCCACCGCATCTCGAGTTACGAAACGCGTTGGAATCCGAAAACCCTCGTTATCAATGACCACAACTTCTCCAATGGCCACGCCTGGAGAAACTGGGATACCCTCAAGTATCTGCATTACATTCCTCGTACCTACATCCAAACCCCATCAATCTTCAAACCATGGATAGTTTTTAACGGTTCGAATACGATCGGTGGATGTCGGTAACCACCGTCAGCATCAATGCGTCCGGCAGCAAAATGTGCGTTTAGTCCTATTAAGCAATAACTATCAATGTCTGCTTAACGGCAAAAATTTTGACGGAGTGGCCATGTCTTAAATCAGGATTAGTTTGTCGAAGTTTTTTATGACTCCGACTTCATACTCAAAGTTCTACTCATCAAAACCTGATTCGACCAATTGACTCAGCTGTTGCACAGCCAGGTCTGCATCCGTACCTTCTGCCCGGATAATTAACCGGACACCTTGCGTTGCTCCTAAAGTCAGAATCGAAAGAATGCTTTTACCATCCACCGATTCCTCTCCGCGAGTAACTGAAATCTGAGAATTAAATTGATTTGCAATCTGCGCGAACAAACTGGCCGGACGGGCATGCAAGCCCTCCTCATTCGAGATGGTTACCGACTTCGTTCGTATCTCCGATGACATGATCAATTTCTCGAGATCCTCGTGTCCTATCTAAATGTTTGTCTTTCTTAGTTTCCATTACTTTTAGGCTGCAATTAACATTCTTCAAGTTCTTTCCGCTTCACCGATTCGCCCCACTAAAGTTGGGCGTTTCGTGAACGCGAGCCGAGACATCGGGCAACCTAAAATGAATGCTAAGTAAGCCTATGCTGACAGCTAGGAGGCGAACTGATTATTGTCCGCTTCTTCTAATAGCTGGGCGATATCACCGGCCACCTTACTCTGTTTGAGAAAGCGACAAAATGTATCATCTCGAAGTTGACGAGAGATATTCTCCAGAGCACGCAGGTGGTCGCCAGGGCGGTCCGGATGAGATACCAGCAAGAATAGCAGCTGAACAGGCTCTCCATCTAAACTGTCAAATTCAACGCCTTCGGCACTGACACCGACGGTTCCAATCAAGCTCTCAACGCTTGAATGTTTTGTGTGAGGGACAGCTACACCGCGTCCGATGCCGGTACTTCCCAATTCTTCTCGTTTCATGATTGCCTCAACAATCGAGTCATGGTCTTCTTCCTTGACCTGACCTGCCGAAACCAAAGAACTGACAAGTTCCTGAATGACACCGATTTTATCGGTTGCCTTAATATCCACGCAAATAGCGGATTCACACATGAAGTCTGCAAATTTCATTGCAATTGATTCCTTAGATTAATCTATAACCTATTTGAGCAATCCTGCAGATTCGTCAGACAGAAATAGAACACCCGCTCCACATCCACAAAGAGCAAATCGGGAACTAATGTCTTTCTATAGAGGAGAGTAACCGTCGTTTTAACACACTAGGTATAAAAACGATCGTTCCTTACTTCATAGACTGAATGCACTGGCGTGATTATCACCCGGAACATTCAGACCCATGTCGAACTACCTGACCAGCCGCATTTAGTCCTTTGCCCTGATTTATATGTAATCAGTAGCAGGTAACGCTGAGCTGTCTTTATATCTCTAGCACAAACGGTAATTCGCTGCTGGTTTACTATCCTACCTTCTAACTCATCCCGCAACCGGGAAGATCAAATGGGTTAGTTCGCCTCAGGTCTAAAATCGTGCACCGCCGATCGCTTGCCATGGGGCGAACGATGTTTGTGTTTCTTCTTATCCTTGTAACGTCTTATTTGCTGTTCCAATTTCCGTTCGGCGCCCATGACGGCAGCTACTATACTTGGTGCCGTATAAGTCGCTACAAAGTCGTCGTGGCGTTCAAGAGTAGCCCGGATTTCCGCAACAGGGCTTTCTTGATGCTCCAAATCAACCGTCACTTCGATAGACGTCAAACGGTTATAAAATCGAAGTAATTTTCCGATTTTTCCCTGAATCCGCTCTTGAGTGCGGTGACCTATATGACCGTGCCTTGCAGAGATACCAATTAGCATGCTCACCCTCCTTTTGAATAGAGTAACCAAAAAGGTATACTAGTCGGAGAAGAAAAAGCCGTCATGGCTTTTGGCCCGGCCCTTATGACAGGACCTCAGCCGTTCGGCATTGCTTCTTAGATTGTGCAATTGTGGTCAAATCACCAGAGAACGAACGCGTTGGCTAGGAAACCATCGGCCGTCAAACTCTGACAGTTCGACCAATTTAGTTTACCCCCATCCCCGTAAGTAGGAAAGGGTAGCTTTTTCCCGCTTTTCACGATTCCCTAGATTTCTCTTGCTGTAACTTCGAATCACTGCGATTCTCAACCCGAATTGTCAAATACAAACAGGACTGGACTCTTAGTATTTGAATCAAATGCTATGAAATTAATGGTTTCCCATAAAATACGGGTGAAGAGGGGGAGTTGAGTACTCACAGAGATGTTTTTTAATTAGCAACCTAAGCTTTAACATCCTGCCACCTTTCACTATCAGTTACTCTCAGAGAGCAAGCTAATCACGAAATTTGGATTCGCATTGGCGAGTTTACCTTCCGACAGTAACTGTTCCCATTCACGGATTGGGAGTGTCTGACGCTGGGGAATTTCTTCAGGCTTGTAAAGCAAAGTTTTAGTCGTGATTCGCTTCAGACGCTCAAACGTAATCACTCGTGAAACGGTCACCTTAGACTTCAACTGCTGAACCATTTCATCCGCCACGCCTGCAAGCAATTGTTCATCATCATATTCTGACAAAAAGGATAAAACCTGCTGGGTCTTATCACCTGAATAAGAACTCAAAGCTGCTTCCATCAAACGACGACTAGCCATATCACGATGGTAATATTCTTGCAACAATCGAACATCCTGATACCAGAGTGCTCGATAATCTCGATTATCCAAAAGCCCCACTGCAGCGTTGGCAATCCCCAATTCCAATAAGCCATAAGCAGCCAAACGGCGAACATTGATCAATCGATGGGCTTCATAAACTTGCTGTAACGATTCAATCAAATCATCAGAATCCGATAACCGATCAATAAACTCAGTACGCGCTTGTTCCATAATTGAGTCCGACTCGAACCCGTTTGCCCAAGCAGGAAGACTCGAAGCTTGAGCCATCGACGTATTTCCTGAAAAGAACGTATAGACTGTAATACCTTCAGGATCGGCTTCCGATGCCTGCTGAACAGCCTCAAGCCCTGTGACCGTCACTGACTGACTGCAAAACAGACGCACTGCTCGATTTATTTGTCCATTGGCCAACTGAAATGGCACAGACTCTAAGGCAGCCACCGCGTAGGCACCGTTTAAGTCGAGATCAAACTCAGTCTCACCAGCCAGCAAACGAATTTTGAGATCACTGTTGTCGCTGCCCTGAACAACAATCTTGCCATGATGTACCTGTAAGCCCAAACGAGCTTTCTCAATTAACGAGGACTCTACTTTCGTCGCACCGACAAGCGTTAACTTCACTCCATCATTGAATAATAATTCAGGACGGAAGCCTTCCAGTCCCAGAACAATCTCGCCAACGTTTATCGAACTGCCTGACACTAATCTAGTGACCATCCCGTCTGACGGTCGCAACAAGGGCTGGCTATCAGACAGCAGCTCCGCAAAAGATTCTTGAGTTGTAAAAACAGCCGCCGTCTTTTCTACGGTAACAACCTCTGGCATTGCTACCGTCTGAGTGATGTCTAGCCCTTCGGATACTGCTATAGGTTGGACAATATTTTCAGGTAATACATTCAATGTCTGATCATCTTGCGTACTGTCGACTTGCTCTTTTTCATTCTTGGCACTATCGATATTGCCTGATTCAGCAGGATCACCAAACATGGAACCAACCCATGGATGTGTATTATCGAATGGTCCAATAGCTCGTAAACCGATGATCATCATCAAACTAAGAAAGGTCATGATTACCGTGGCTTGCCAAAGAGGATGAGCTTTTTTCTTTATATATTCGGGGACCCCAGCCGGCTTAGGTTCAATCAAGTTCTCTAGGACAGACTTTGGCTGGGATTCTGTCTCTGCCAACTCTTGGGTCTTGGCGAGAGAAGCTTCGACCATACTCAGTACGCGATCCCGCATTTCATTTTCGACTGTGACGGGTTGATCAATACAAATCGAAAGAATGCTGTGGCAGCAAGCCACTTCACTGAGGAACATATCGGATTCAAGGCAAACCTTTTCAAATCCCGGAATACGTGTCTCATCCAACGTATTATCGAGATATTCAGCGACGGAATTTGGATCACCGCCAATACCTCGACCATCCAGCGGCGGTGCATTCAAATTAGCTTTACGAGTCGAACTAAGAGTACGATAGACCAACTCACTGGCAAACTCACTTTCGCTAATCTTAGATCCCAATACCTCAGCGTCATTTGGTTCTAGAATATTGTCGAGATAAGCTAACATCGTCCGTAATGTTAATCGCATGGCTGAACCTGTTCTTTCCATGAATCCATTTAGATTGTTTTCTGCCTATTGCACTTCCGTGCACAAAAGGCTCTATAGTATTAGTGGTAAGTTCTTCCTAAATCCGTACAATTTTCTGGAAAGATTCCTTTAATTTCCATCGTTGTTCATAAACACAAAAACCTCCTGTGAATTCACTGTTTGAAGCGTCCGAACAATCCAATCTGGAGCGAGCCAAGCCTCTGGCTGCTCGAATGCGCCCGACAAATCTAACTGAATTCGTAGGTCAGCAGCATTTTTTAGGAGAAGGCAAGTTACTAAGTCGACTTTTACAGGCCGACCGACTCGGATCGGTTATTTTTTTCGGTCCACCTGGCTGTGGCAAAACGACACTAGCTCAGCTGCTTGCCACTGAAACCAAAAGCACATTTTGTCAGCTGAGTGCTGTTACCAGCGGCGTCAAAGATCTTCGGGAGGTTCTCGAGACCGCTCAAAATGAACTGCGATCGGGTGGTTCTCGTACTTTGCTGTTTATCGATGAAATCCACCGCTTTAACAAAGCTCAGCAGGATGCCCTGCTACCTGATGTAGAAAACGGTGTCATCACTCTAGTCGGAGCCACAACCTCTAATCCGTTCTTTGCTGTCAATAACGCTCTCACAAGCCGAAGTACAATCTTTCAGTTCGAACCATTGGCCGTAGACGACATCGAGCCATTACTTGACCGTGCATTAAACGATCAATTTCGAGGTCTTGGGCGATATGACGTGACTTTAACAGAGGATGCCCGAACGTTTATTGCGGAAGTATCAGATGGTGATGCCCGACGAGCACTATCCATCCTGGAAATCGGAGTGCTCTCGAGCGACAAATTTCCGCTTGAATTTAATCGCGCCCTTGCTGAGGAATCGATTCAACGCAAGGCGATGCAATATGATGCGGGCGGCGACGAACATTACGATGTGGCCAGTGCATTGATTAAGAGTATCCGCGGGAGTGATGTTGATGCCGGTATTTACTGGCTCGCGCGTATGCTGGAAGGTGGGGAAGACATACGCTTTGTTTGCCGTCGATTGGTTATCCTTGCCAGCGAAGACATTGGAAATGCCGACCCACATGCCCTCTCTGTAGCGGTCGCCTGCATGCAGGCATGCGAGTTCATTGGTCTGCCTGAGTGCCAGCTTACCCTCTGCCAAACCGTTGCTTACTTAGCATGTGCACCCAAATCAAACGCCTCAACAGTTGCAATCAATGAAGCTCGCAGCGACATTCGTAACGGCCGAACGGTGCCCGTGCCGCGAGCATTACGCGATAAACATTATTCAGGAGCAAAGCAGTTTGGTCATGGCGAAGGCTATAAGTACGCCCATAATCATGATGATGGGATTGCAACGTTTGATTATCTGGGAGTCGATAAGCAATACTACAATCCGGTCAATCGCGGGTTTGAAGCTGAGCTAAGTCGCCGACTGGAAGAAATACGAAAAAAACTGCGCGGCAATACGTAGCTCATTTGGCAATGATGAGTGTTTGTAATAATTTGCCGAGTTTAGCGGATGGTTACCTGACTACCAGCACTCAAAATGTAATAGACATCCCGGGCATCCACTGGATTGAGCTTGATGCTACCTAGTCCTGCCTTGCGAACGGCAGCATCCTGAGTCTGCGTATGAAGGCTGACATTTCCACCCAGGTCCATCCAGTATTTACCATATGGATTATTCACAGCACCACCCTGAATAATCGACCCGTCAGCAGCATAATAGCTACGATCTTGTTGTTTGTCTAAGACGGAGTATTGACCAGCCTGGCCTTTGAATTCACGGCCTACTTCGACCTGAAATCGACCGGCGTAAAGCGAACCAACAAATAAAGTCAATTTCTGTTCGTTGACATTCACTTCACCGCGAAAAGGTCCCTGAACAATCTTTAATTCATCGCCTGCTTTTAAGGTGGATGGGTCCCGTAGGCCATTGATATTAGCCAACAGCTGAGGAGGAACTCGCAGTTGGAATGCAATCGACTCCAGTGAATCGTTCGGGCCGACAGTGTAGGCTTCAAATAAGTAATGTTTTCGAGAATAGACAACTTCACCCGCCAAATAGTCGAGTACCGGTAGTAATTGCTTATGTTGCTCGGGATTCAAGCCAGCACTGCTGTAATAAGCCGACAGTGCCTGTAAAGCTTCACGCAGATAGCCCGTTTCAATTTGTTGCTGAGCAGCTGCCCAAGCGGTGGCGAAAGCCGAAGGAGTGGAAATTGAGTTTTGCTCCGCCTGATTGTTAGCTGGTGCCACATTGCCGTCATTGAAAGCCGGCGTTTCAAGCTGACTTTGAGAACCAATGTTGTCATCTAAATGAAATGCGTCATCTTCATTAGTTGGAACGGAGGGAGTAGCCGAGGCAATAGGGAACGCGTCTTTTGTATCGGTGGCTGTCACAGCGGGAAAGGCGTCCCCTCCATCAATCGGTGGAAATTCACCACCACTTGATTCTGGAACAGAAAATGCATCGGTGGTGGTTTCCTGATTAATCACAAATTGAGAGTTGTCTATAGATTCTCCCGCGTCAATGTCAGTGTCCACTGTATCAATCAATGGATTTTCGACGTCGCTCTTATCTGCCGTGTCTTCTAAGACAGCGGTTTCCATAGGAGGTTCAGTAGGCATTGCCACCGTTCCCTCACTAAGCTGCCCTGCCGCTGGAGATTCAAATTGACCATTATCAGCCGCAGTCGCTGTCGAACTTTCTTCTGCGAGACCAGAATCGCTATCCAAACCATTGAGAAGATCCTCAGCCGAGATTTCGGTTCCAAGGTCCAATTCCAAACTGTCTGGCAGGTCACTTGTGTCCTTAGTCACCTCTGGAGGCGGAGTATCTGGTCTCGTGTAAATGACGTGATAAGCGCCAAATAAAATGACAACCATAAAGGTAAAGATAAATAGTGTTTTGACCTTTTGCATTTTCGTCCTCCCTGACGAAAACTTGTGTTCGTTAGAATGTATCTAGCTGGAATGAACCATCATTATCGATTCGAGTCCGTCTAAACAGAATATAAACGCATTTTTCCAACCCAACTCAATTACCTATGCAATACGAAGACGAGTTTGAAAATGATTACGACGAATGGTCCGAACCCGATATTTGGGATGACGAATCCACCGAAGTTTTGGCCTGTCCTGAATGTGGTGAAGAGGTTTACGAATTCGCTGACGTGTGCCCTGCCTGCGGGATGTTCATCACCCCTTCAGCGGATGCTTACAACCCCTGGCAAGGCCGTCCCGTTTGGTGGGTCGCCTTAGCCATTCTTGGAGTTGTGGGATTCCTAATTTCCCTGCAACTGCTGTTTTAGCCAGGTTTTATATTGTCAAGCAATGCGTAACCTCATTCCCGCCCAGCGAATTTACAACTCTCCTCACACTACAAAGTTTAAAAACTAACTAATCGCCGAGGAGAAGCTGCTAACAAGCTTTTATATATCACGTACATTCACTCAAAATATTACGAGAAAACCACACATTGTGAAAATACCGATTCAGGCAAAGATGCAAATAAAATGAATTGATATTTTGTGCTTTTTTGAAGAGAGGATACCTGTGTTGTCATCCTGATGAGCTGAACGCAGACCTACTCAAGCGAGATGCCGAAATCTTCGATCGTGAGAAGCGTTTGTAACTCATATCCCTTCGCAGCAAACGCTTCGCGGCCTCCCGAAAGGCGATCTATAATTGCAATTACACGTTCGACCTTGAGGCCAGCTGCTTCAACATGCTCGATCGCCTTCAAGCTGCTGCCACCGGTTGTAACAACATCCTCCACGATAATAACACAGTCCCCGGAGACTACAGGGCCTTCCACTTGATTTCCTTTACCATGGCCTTTCGCTTCCTTGCGAACAATGAATCCGCGAAGCGACTTACCCTGCATATCAGCTTCGGTCAGAATCGAAGCGGTAATCGGATCAGCTCCAATGGCCATCCCACCGATGGCATCTGGAAGTTCATCACCGAGCAATTGCAAAATTCCCTGAGCTACGAGACGAGCACCACGCGAATCAAGAGTAACTTTACGACAGTCTAAATAGAAACTCGCCTTCTTACCTGAAGCCAGAACAAAATCTCCGAATTCAAGCGCTTTCTCACGAACAACCTCTTTAAGTGCTTCTTTGGAATACATGACCTTCCAAACCTCCATGCTTTTGATGAATTCTGTAAAACGGCAGCTTGTCCTACAGTTTAATACGTCAGGTGCAGCGTTAACAGCAGACGGAGGGCACGATCCGATTTCATCCAAAAACGAACCCGAGATTTTCCAAAATTAACGTTATGAGTTGGTCATCAACCTAGACTCAAAATAGGATCGCTAAACAACATCAAAGAACGGGGAAGTTAACCCCAGCTAGGCGTTAGCATTGGCACGCGCTTCACGCAAGCCACGACTCAGGATGTCTCGCAGCATCGGTGAGTAATCTTCATAACGAGTTTCGTCCGGAGCACCAGACGCGAATTGATAAATAGCATCTCGAGGTTTCAAGCCTAGAGCCAAAAGTGTTGAACTGACGGTTCCCCGGTCATTACTGCGAAGCACCATACTTGGTCGCATTGGTGAAACCGGGCTACGAGCAAAGACCTTACTAGCAACAGCGAGGAACTTTACCGATGAATCCAGTGTTTGAAGCGTCAGCAAACGACTGGCTAAGTGGCAACGTTCATCCCGAGGATCATTCAGGTTGCGATTACCGATGACATTAAGCCCTTCCTTAAGTGGAACAACTTCAGGTTCATCCGTACCATGTACAGCCCAACCTGTTTCTCCGTCAGCAATAATGTAATTGACACCCTCATATCGCTTACTCAATAACTCATCCATCGCTAAACCAACCGCTTCCTGAGCGGAAGCACTGCGAAGTAATTCACGACACAGTACTCCTCGCGAACGTGGTACCACTGGTGGAATCAGTTTCCGTCGATTACAGGCAGCGACAAATAAACCGTGTTGATTAACGCCCAACCAGGTTCCTCCAGCCTGTTGGTCAACACCACTCAGAATGCGGGGTTTTCCGGACTGAATAGAAGGAGTTGTACTTGGGCGGTCGTAAAATTCGTCTCGGTTAGCAGCAACCAAAATTGGTGCTTCCGGCACCGATTTATATTGAATGGCAAGAATGCACATATATCGTCTTGATTTTAATGAGCTTTTACAGCGAGCAACCTGTTGTCTTCCTCACAATGGGCTACATTCGCATTCGTCTAAAGAACTCAACATAATTCCACCCTCTCAAGTCAAACACCCTATTTCGGGGGGTATCATTAAAATTAATTACTCTTCAGCCAGTAAATACTAAGCTCAAGGGTGTGTTGGTGACTCAAACAACGCATTAAACTGCTTTATACGTCTCTGTTTCAGGGTATTAGCCCGAGAACCGGCCATCATTATTTATCTTTTAATTTGATCCTATTTACACTCGGAATTCACCGCTATGTCGACATCTTCAAACCGTATTCGTATCGCTATTATTGGTGCAGGCGCTGTCAGCGACTATCACCATGTGCCGGGGATCAATATCGATCCGCGAGCCGAGTTAGTTGCTGCCTGTGATATGAGTGAAGCGCTTTTGGAGCAACGCAAAAGCGATTGGGGGATCGACAAAGTAACGACTGATTTCAACCAAATCTGTGAAGATCCGGATATCGATGCGGTCATCATTGCAACTCCCAACTTTACTCATCACGAACAAGCGATCGCGGCCGCCAAAGGCGGAAAGCATATCATGTGTGAGAAGCCACTGGCGCTCAACGCTCAACAGGTGCGCGAAATGCGAGATGCGGCGGTAGAAGCAGGGGTAGTTCACATGACAGCCTTTACTTACCGATTTGCACCTTCAATGCGTTACATTCATCATCTGGTGCAATCAGGAGCAATCGGTCAACCTCGACATTTCCGTAGCCAGCGATTCCTAGACTGGCCTGAAACTAGCTGGGGTTGGCGACAATACAAAAAGACTGCGGGGGCTGGTGACCTCTTCGACATGACGATTCACCGCATAGACTTTGCCATGGACCTCATGGGAAAAATCGATCGACTCTGTGGTGGTGTTGCCCAATTCTGCCCTCGCGATGTAACAGTCGACGGTCAGGAATGTCCTCCTTCAGACGTGGATGATTGGTCAGCCTTAATTGGGGTCTTCGCAAACGGAGGTGTTGGAGTATGGGAAGGCACGACGGTCGCCAAAGGTTACGGTTTTAATGGCTTTGGTCATGAACTTGCTGAGATTAACGGTTCAGAAGCAACCGTACGCTATCGTCTGCATGAACCCAACAAGATCTGGCTTGGGCGTACAGGCGAAGATGTGGCACCGGTCGAGGTCCCGGAAGAGTTTCTCAAACCTGCCGATAGCCCTCGCGACCCTCGCCAAGGCAAACCTGCTGATGTCTTCCGCTACGACTTAGTTTGGGAATTCTGTTCAGCGATTTCCGAAGGCCGTGATGCTATGCCTAGTTTTGATCATGGTCTCAATGCTCAAATCATTGCCGACGCAGTACTGGAATCCAATCAAAACGCAAGCTGGATCGACGTTGCTGACCGACTCGTCTAATTCCCTTGCGTTTCTCCCGCTATCCGAATTCTCTTCCTAACAAGCAATCTGCATGAGCGATCATCACGTCCAACCCGAAGCTAATACTGTTAACCAAGACAGGATTGTCGTGGCTTCGAAAAGTCGTCAGGTAAATTCGTTAACGGGTGTACAAATCCTGGCCTCTGGGTGTTATGCGCCTGAAAACGTTATTGCGAATGAGGCCTTAGCCGAACTTGGCTATGACGCGGACTGGATCATTCAACGCACGGGAATCCAATCCCGCTGTCGCGCGGGTGAAGACCAGGCCTGCAGTGATATCGCATATGAAGCGGCTCGCCGCTGCCTGGAGAACGGTAAGATCAATGCATCCGACATTGATCTGATTCTACTGGCAACGATTACCCCCGATCAGCCAACACCATCAACCGCTTGCCACGTACAACGCATGCTTGGCTCCAACGCTCCCGCAATGGACTTAGGAGCCGCATGTTCTGGATTTATGTACGCTCTGGTTACCGGCATGCAATTCATTAAGACCGGCACCTACCAGCGAGTACTAATCATCGGTGCCGACCTCATGAGCCGCACAGTGAATCCGGCAGACACAAAAACATTTCCGCTGTTCGGTGACGGAGCCGGAGCCGTGGTCATTGGACCAGGCAACGATGAGCAGGGCTTTGTCTCGTACACCCTGGGAGCCGACGGGCACGGGGCCGAACTTCTCGAACAACCTGCTGGCGGAACACGATGTCCGGCCACTGCGGAAACGATTGCTCAAAATTTACAGTATTTACAGATGGATGGCAGAAGCGTTTTCAAATGGGCAATCCGCACACTCTCTGATTCAGTCAATCAGGTCCTTGATGCTGCGAGTCTGACGGCTGACGATATCGACCTGACAATTTTCCATCAGGCTAACATCCGAATTATTGACGCGGCTGCCAATGACCTTGGCCTGCCATCTGATAAAGTCTTCGTCAACCTGGATAAATACGGAAACACTTCGGCCGCCAGTATCCCACTGGCACTCGCTGAAGCCGTCGAACAGCAGTTAGTCACGTCGGGCCAAAACCTATTAATCAGCGGTTTTGGGGCTGGACTGGCATGGGGAGCCGGTGTTTGGCGTTGGTAATAAACCTCCCTCATAAAAGTTAACTATCGTTTTTAGGTGAATATTCTCATGAGTGAAGCAACTGTAAAATCATTACCACCCCGTAGCACTGTCGCTGCATCTGATACCTGGGATCTCTCCAGTCTCTATACGGATAATGATGGTTGGGAAACAGACTATGCGCTGGCGGAAGAGCGACTGGAAAAGTACAACGCCTTTCAGGGTCGACTGGCGGAAAATGCTGAAACTCTGGCAGAACTGCTCGCCTTCGATAGCGAAATGGAACGGCTGTTAGAACAACTTGGCTATTACGCTTTCCTTCGCCTCACGGAGGATCAGGCCAACAGCGAAAGCCAGGCGTTAGAGGCGCGGATGCAAAATCTAGGTGCACGAGCAGCTCAGGCGGCCAGTTGGATCCGACCGGAACTGTTGGCGATAGACTCAGATACCATTGATTCTTTTAGGCAAGCGGAGTGCCTTCAGCACTATCAACTTCAGCTCGAACGAGTCCTACGTTACCGCCCTCATACACTTGGTGCAAAAGAAGAAGAACTGCTGGCAATGCAAGCCGAAATGGCTCAGTCAGCTTCTAAAACCTTCCGACAACTTCATGATGCCGATCTCAAATTCGGTGAAGTCGAGAATGAGCATGGTGAATTAGTTGAACTGGGTAATTCGACTTTTAGTCAGTTTCTTATCTCCCCGAATCGGGACGTTCGTAAAACCGCTTTTCACCAGTACTACAGCCAGTTTGAAGCTCACGAAAATACGCTAGCGGCAACACTGGGCGGGTCAATACAAAAGGACGTCTATTATGCACGAGCCCGTGGTTACGACAATGCCCTCACTGGAGCCCTTTTTCCAGACAATGTCCCTCAGAGTGTCTATGACAGCTTGATTGAATCAGTACGCAACAACTTCGAGGCGTTATACAGATATTACGAACTGCGACGTAAGCTAATGGGTATCGATAAAATCCATCAGTATGACACCTACGTCCCCATCATTAGCGATCTTCAGGTCAACCGAAGCTGGGATGAAGCCACCGATCTGGTAATTGCCTCCCTACAACCTCTGGGAAGCTCATACTGTGAGGTATTAGAAGCAGGCCTCAGAGGACGCTGGTGCGACCGCTACCCCAATGCCGGAAAGCAAAGTGGAGCATTCAGTGCCGGCAGTTATGTTGGTGACCCATACATCCTAATGAATTACAAACCCTCCGTGCTCAACGACGTCTTTACTTTGACGCATGAAGCAGGGCACTCAATGCATTCGTATTACAGTTCAAAACATCAGAGCTTTGAATACTACAACTATACAATCTTTGTCGCCGAAGTTGCCAGTACGTTTAACGAACAATTGTTAAGCGACTACATGATGAAACACGCTCAGAACGATCGGGAGCGTGCTTACTTGATCAACCGTGATATCGATGCCATTCGAGGTACGATCATTCGCCAGACGATGTTTGCCGAATTCGAAAAGATCACTCATCAGATGGCGGAAAGCGGTCAACCTTTAACCGTTCAATCCTTCCGAGAAGTCTATGGTCAGTTACTAAAAGATTATTTCGGACCAGATTTTGTTATCGACGACTGTCTGTCGCTTGAATGCTTTAGGATTCCGCATTTCTATCGAGCGTTCTACGTATACAAATATGCGACCGGATTATCCGCTGCTATTGCACTCAGTAAGCGAGTCCTGCATGGAGGCCAACAGGAATTGGATGACTATCTGAACTTCCTTCAAGGGGGTTGCAGTAAGGATCCATTGGATTTGTTACGAGAGGCCGGAGTCGACATGGAAGTGCCTCAACCCGTGAATACTGCTTTACAACAGTTTGCTTCCCTGGTTGATCAGCTGGAATCTCTGTTGAGCTAATCGTTACATCTTACCACGGGTGATTTCGGGCCTTGTAACTCACCGCTGGCAGCATCAAAATAAAAGACATGAACCCCAAGTTATGTACAATTCAAATCATCAAACTATTTATATATACCTAAGGAGTAGACCATGGCACGTCCGGTAACACTATTCACCGGCCAATGGGCAGACCTCCCGGCAGAGACAATATGTCAGAAGACCAAAGAATTTGGTTACGACGGAATTGAACTCGCCTGCTGGGGTGACCACTTTAATGTTGTCGAAGCATTGGAAAATGAAAACTACTGTGCTGAGAAGCATGAACAACTGGAACGCAATGGGCTGATTTGTAAAGCCATCAGTGCTCACCTGGCTGGGCAGGCCGTGCTCGATAACATCGACGAGCGTCATCAGGCGATTCTTCCTGAACATGTTTGGGGTGATGGCAATCCTGTCGGCGTCAATGAACGTGCGATCGAAGAAATGAAAAATACGGCACGCGCGGCACAGAAATTTGGTGTCGACATTGTGAATGGCTTCACCGGTTCAAGTATTTGGCACCTCTTGTATTCGTTTCCACCTGTTCCGGAATCCATGATTCAGGACGGCTTCGACCTGTTCGCAGAACGATGGAACCCAATCTTCGATGTCTTCGGAGAGTGTGGCGTGAAATTCGCGCTGGAAGTACATCCCACTGAAATCGCTTTCGATATCTACACTGCCGAACGTGCTTTAGAAGCTGTTGACCACCGTGAAGAATTCGGCTTTAACTTCGATCCAAGCCACTTAATCTGGCAGGGCGTTGATCCCGTGGAATTCATCCGTTACTTCCCTGACCGCATCTACCACGTACACATCAAAGACGCGATTCGTACTCTTAATGGCCGAACAGGTATTAACTGTAGCCATCTGAACTTTGGTGATCCACGTCGTGGTTGGGATTTCCGCAGCCCGGGCCGTGGTGAAGTGAACTTCGAAGAAATCGTTCGGGCGCTCAATGACATCAACTACACTGGTCCGCTTTCTATCGAATGGGAAGACTGTGGGATGCAGCGTGACCAAGGTGCAACCGAAGCCTGTGCGTTCACCAAAGCTGTCGACATCTCCCCTTCTGATGTCCAATTTGACGATGCTTTTGACAACTAGATATCGTCTTCAGCAAAGCCTTAAAAAGGCAGGTGCTATTTGAAGCACCTGCCTCTTTTATTGCTGTAACTCGCTCTCCGTTTCTAAAACGGAAAATTCTCATCTATTGGTGAATTCGCGAGTTCCACTAAAAACCCCCCCAGACGCTCCACCAAAACATCCATCAATTTCTCACCTTTTTCAGCGGTGGCCGCATGTGGATACCCCGAGCCACTATTGGTTGTTAGTAAATCCCACTGACGAGTAAGGCCAACCCAACCTTTATTGACTGCTTCAAATCGGGTCGGCTGGGTGGCTCCATCATCCGCATATAACGAGCCGTCTTCATTCTTTGCCACCAAATGGTTACGGTAGGCCAGAATCAACGAGGTTTCCATTTCACCGGCATGATCTTCCTTATGTTGAAAAATATCGTGATAAACGTCCTCTAGCATTCGAAACCAATTCGTCAAAAACAGATGTGCTTCCGTCTGGCCTGACAATTCTCTTAATAACGGCTTGAATTCATTTCCACCGTGGCTATTAAGAATGACAACTTTGCGAATCCCGCTTCGCACCAGCGATTCAACTAAATCTTCAATCACTTTGAACAAAGTCGTGGGATAAAGATTCATCGCCAGTGGGAAATGACGCATGTTAGTTTCGGTTCCATAGGGAACCGTTGGCAACAATACCACCCTTGCGCCCTGTTTATAAGCAGCTTCGCAAACCCGCGAACCAATATCTTCAGCTTCGTAATGATCGGTTCCATAAGGAAGATGTAGATTGTGAGGTTCCGTTGCCCCCATCGGCAGCACCGCTACATCATAGGGATTCTCTTTGATGTAACCGTAATTCGCTTCGGAAAGAATCCAGGGTCGCATAATTAGACCGCCTTATTACTCAGTTAAAAAAATTTAAGGTTGAAGTTTTGCAAGACTGGATTTTACCTTGTCTACCACTTCCGCGCTCATATTGGTTCCAGTCAACTCAAGAAGCGTTAAATTTATAATCGTCTCCAAGTCAGCTGCAGCCTGATCGGTCACCGCCGTTCCCGTTAGATACAGCACGGTTAAAGTTGACTTCCCTGCAAGGGACTTTACTGCCTGATCTGTGACCTTTGTATTGGCAAGATCTAGCAACTCCAGATTAGCCAATTCGGATAGCACTTCTACTGAAGCATCGGTAATTTTTGTACCGTCAAGCATCACCTCCCTCAATCCTGATAGCGACCGAAATAACGCAATACTGTTATCGCTAATTGAACAACCCGTGACATCAAGCCAGGTAAGGTTCTGTTGGCCTCGAAGACTTTTAAGACCGTTGTCAGTTATATCTCCGTGAGCAGCACAAAATACCTGCAGTCTGGTATTTGGACGAAGGCGACTTAGGTCTTCATCATTGATCACCAAAAATTCACGATACTCTTTATCAAACTGCTGATAAGCGATACGTGATAATTGTGATAATGAACCAGCGGTATCCGTTTTTGTATAGATCTTCCGAAGTAACTCAAAAAATGCCGGGCGGTACCGGCCATTTTTTCCGTCAAGAAAAAAATGTGCCAATCCACTACATTGTGAATAGAGAGTCACAATATTGGGGTGGGCACCAAGTTCCTGCCTGCCTAAGGTGGTGAGTTGTTCAAGCGGTTCATATGATTGATTCACTAAAGTGTTAAAGCGTGCAAACTGCAGACGTTTTGATTCGAATCCTCCAAGCGTTACAAACCTACCGAAATTCTGGAGCGATTCCATATAAGTCGCCACGCCTTCAATGGCCCAGATATTTTGCTCTTCAGCGACATTTTGAAGAGCTGGCCCCAATTCGTAAAACAACTGGTGAGCTACTTCATGGAGCCATGGGTTAGAAACTGTCTTGCCGAGGTGCAAGAAGGATGTTTTCGTCGGAGCATAGTAATAACCGGATGAATTTCGATTGCCAATCCTCCTTTGCTGAAAGAATTGTTGGTACTCATCTTCCTCAGCAAATAAGACAACTCGGTGTACACGATTGTTGTATAACTGAGCCGTTTCACCCGCTAGCCTCTTCTTTAATGCCGACGTATTGCACCAGAATTCAACAAATGCCTGCTGCCATACCGAATACATTGTTTCAAGTTCCCGCGCCAGCTTGACTCCTTGGATGGCGGTGGCGTTGGTGGTAATCTCGAAATGCGCGGTCTTCACAGTATGATAATCACCGGCAGGCCACCCGGTTAACGGGTATGCCTTTTTGGTTCGGAGAGCGGTTGGACGCAATTGCAAAATAGTCGAATCTGAATAACCCAAAATTCTACGTGCCTGAAGATGACGATGATTTTCATGAAGTACTCTATGGAGTAGGCGATATGCATCCGATGCATCCTCTAATATCAATGCCTGCTGATAAAGACGCTCAGCCTCTGACTTACGAATATCTGTAAACCTCTCATACCAAAACTTCTGTAGTTGAGGAGCGTTTCCTAATGGTCGGTGATGATCCACATTAATAAAAGGATAGAATACCTGTTGGTCGCCTCGAGCAGGCACAACCCACTGTCTGGTAATTTTGGCTTGTTCTTTGAGGCCCAGTTGATCGCACTTCAGCGCCAACAATTCCAATTGCTGGGCGAAGTTAGGATTAATCTCCTGTGCGCACACTTCAACGGCTGTAGCCCTTATCATAAGAGCCACAAAAACCGTCGTCAGTAGAGGAGTTGTTCGCCGGAACCTATTCATACCTACATTCTAGCCGACTATCAATAAAACTTCTTCTGCTCAGATGGCACCCATCTGTCAAACTGATTTCATACTTGTCTTTCATCCCTGCAAGGCGGTAGAATTCTTCAGCACATCGAAATAACTGAATGTCCGAAATGAAAGAAACGTCCTGGTGAAAACTAGTCTGCTCCTCACACTCCTGTTCAGTATCCTATCTCTACCAAACTCACTGGCAACCACGGTTCAGGCCACTGCCGTCGTGGACCTGGAACTGGCAATGGATGGCGTTCCCGACTTTGCCATCGTTCGCAAGTGGGTTGAAATGCTACAAAAAGCTGGATTTAAGAATGTTCGTGCCAGAAGTATTAAAGAGACCGACAAGCCAGAAGTTAAAACAATTGGTAAAGGGGACAGTCAATTGCATATTGTCACCGGGGTCCTTGCTGGCACGAAGGTGTATCTTCCAAATGCTACCATTAAATACGGTGATCTTGATGCTGCTAAAGCTTGGATTGCCAAACTAAAAGGAGACGGTGCCACCAACCTGACAGCTGAAAAGGGTGCCTATGGTCTCACGAAAGAACAGATTGTCAAAGTTTATGATGAACTTTCCAAGCCGGTAACATTATCTACTAAAGATCGACCCACCAAAGATGTTATTCGCAGTATTTCTCAAGTTTGGAAAGTTCGCGTCGGTGTGGAATCGAATGCCCGCAAGTACCTCTTTAGTGATAAACCATTCCCCGGTGAGCTGAAGGGACTAACCAGTGGATCAGCAATGGCCATGGCTCTGAAGTCTGTTGGGCTTGTCATGTATCCTGAGAAGCCTGTTGGAGGCGAAATTCAGGTGATGATCTCTCAGCATCAGAAAGATAAAGAATTTTGGCCAACCGGCTGGGATTTAGAAGCCAACGCGGGTAAATCTGCTCCCGACCTGTTTAACGAACTGGATGTTGAAATCAAAGCGACTGAAATATCCAAAACGCTAGATGCTATCGCCCCCCGACTCAAGACGCCGATAATCATTGACTACGGTGAAATCGAGCGTCGCGGGTTAAGCCTCGAAAAGCGAGTTAACATACCAGCGGGCAAAACTTTTTATAAAATAATCATCGATCGAGCCTTATCGCAGGGCGGTCTACGCAGCGAACTCCGTACCGACGAGGCTGGCAAAGTCTTTCTTTGGATTACGTATTAAACGCGCATAAAAAAAGCACGAAGGTGGCATACTATCGTGCTTCAATGCTGTGAATACAGAATAAGGGTGGCTGAGGGGATTCGAACCCCCGACCCCTGGAACCACAATCCAGTGCTCTAACCAACTGAGCTACAGCCACCACTGAGAGTTTCAATTTAATTCGCAGGCAGGAAATCGACAAGTATGGAATTAACCAGTTAGATAATTAAACCCCGTCTGGCACCATCCCCTCAAAAACTTAAACATCTACTCCTTGCAACCCGACAAACTTTACCGGTTTCCTAGCTAATAATGTCGTGATTCACATTCCCAAAGACATCTGTCAGACGGAAGTCACGACCACTATACCGGAATGTTAATTCTTCGTGATTGATACCAAGTAAATGAAGAATCGTTGCATGTAAATCATGTACATCCATTCGGCCATCCACGGCATCGACACCTAGTTCATCTGTGCCACCATGAATGTGACCGCCCTTCACACCACCTCCACAGAGCCATGTCGTAAAGCCCGTGTTATGATGATTTCTCCCGGTCTTACCCTGCGCTGTCGGCGTGCGTCCGAATTCCCCCCCCCAAATAATCAAAGTATCTTCAAGTAGCCCGCGTTGCTTAAGATCCGTAATCAATGCTGCGATCGGCTGGTCGCTCTTTCCTGCATCACGTTTGTGGTCCATGATATTTCCGTGGGCATCCCATGGCTGACCCGCTCCGTAATAAATTTGAACCATACGAACCCCGCGTTCCACCAATCGACGAGCAACCAGGCAGCCGTTGGCAAATTGCCCTTCTCCATAAGCCTTGAGTGTTTCCTGCGATTCCCGGGTGATATCAAATGCTTCCTGAGCTTCAAACTGCATGCCATAAGCAACTTCCAGCGACTGAATACGCGCTTCAAGATTGAGATCCGCTGTCCGCTTTTCTAAGTGACGCTTGTTACTCTGCTGTAACAAATCAAGTAAACGACGCTGAGCATCCGGAGTCAGATTCTTATTATTGATATGACCGATTACATTCTTCGGATCAACTTTGGAATTGTTAATATGAGTTCCCTGATAAATCCCAGGCAGAAAGCTATTACCCCACAACGCCGGCCCAACCACGGGTTTCCCTGGACAGAGAACCAAAAATCCCGGCAAGTTCTGGTTTTCAGTGCCCAGCCCATAAGTAACCCATGAGCCTAAACAGGGCCGAATCGGCTGCTGATTCCCGCTATTCATCATGAGCAACCCAGGCTCATGATTTGGTGTCGTGGTGTGCATACCGCGAAGAATACATAGTTCGTCGGCGACTTTCCCCAGGTGAGGATATAACTCGCTCATATCAATACCTGCTTCACCGTATTTAGCGAAACTAAATGGAGACGGCATATACTTGCCACCACGGCCCGTCTTTCCTTCCTGAGCTTTCAACTCAGGCTTAGGATCAAACGTGTCTACGTGTGACGGGCCACCATTCATGAATAAAAAGATGACATGCTTGGCACGAGGAGTATGATGTGCCTGTTTAGGGATGAGGGGGCTCGTCGACTTGACCGCAGCATCAAGCTTTTGCTCTTCAGCCAGCAACGCAGACAGACCCAACATTCCAAATCCCACCCCGCTCGACTTCAGAATCTGACGGCGCGATACAAGATGACTCTTCAACAGTGGATTATCGACAATTTGACGATCGTGCATAGTTCTTCTTCTATTAGTCTTTATCAAAAACAAATCGCAAACTCTTTACGACACTTTCATTAATCTACAAACATAAATTCATTGGCACTTAAAAGCGCCAATGCATATTGATCCCAGGCATTCTCCATACTGGATTCGGCTCCTACAGCCTCGAGAAATTCTTTTCCTAAAGTAACGTCAGCCTCTTCCGGTTGTCGGCCATACAACAACTCGAATACCTGTTGTATCTTCTCCTCAACCGTGCCCGCCATTTCACTGCGAACACGAGCACTCAAAGCGCGAGCACGGTTCATCATGAAATCACTATTCAGCACAAACAACTGCTGCAACGGTACGGTTGTCACCGGTCGAGCTGCTGCGGTAATATTTGGATCCGGAAAATCGAACAATCGAAGTAACTCGTTTAGACGATGACGACTAATAAAACCATACAGTGTCCGGCGTTTGTTGCCGGCGTTATCTAATTCAACGGATGGGCCACCCATCTCTGGTTGCAGCTCACCGGACACGGCTAACAAGCCATCTCGCCAGGGCTCGACCTCTAATCGACGGCGATTCATTCGCCACAATAATTTATTATCCGGGTCTGCTTCAAACTTCTGAGCATTAAATTCGCTACTCTGCTGATAAACAGCAGAGTTCATAACCAGCCGGTGAATATGTTTCATCGACCAATTATTCTTCATAAACTCAACCGCCAAATAATCCAGCAATTCTGGATGTGTCGGCCGGTCTCCCAGTGTACCAAAGTTGCTGAGCGTACCAACCAATCCCTTTCCAAAGTGTCCGGCCCAGATGCGGTTTACCATCACGCGAGCTGTTAAGGGGTTGTCTTCAGACGTAATCGAATTGGCAAATTCGAGGCGGCCACTACCTTGGGGCTCATATGGGACCTTCTCTCCCTCCGTGAAGATGGCCAAATTAGCTCGTTTGGCGATAGCACCTTTTTTACCCGGATCGCCCGCCAGATAGATCGGCAAATCCTGTGCGTTACCTTCAGACAAAGCGTGCGCCTGGAGAATCTGAATCGACTCAGCCTCTTTCTTTAATTGCTCATGATTATCCCTAAGCATCATAATCTGTTGTTTTGCAGCGCCCTCTAGTCGAGTCTCCACTTCATTGGGCGGCAACGCAAGAAGCCCTTCTTCATAAAGCATCAGTGAAAGCAGTGTGGCATCCTGGCGAAGAGATTCATTCATAAGATCCTCTTCACTAACCTCCACTTCCGCCAGGGCTTCTTTGGGTAATGGATTCATCTCAAGGCGAACACCTGACCAAACACCATGATCGGAACTGATTGTGTTATTATCAGGTTTGCCCGCTCCGGCGGTAACTAATGTGACATACTTCGCTTCCGATGAAATCTCTATATCTATGTCAAAGAATTGCCCGTTAGCTTTTATCTCGGGCGGTATGACTCCCGTGAAGTAGTAGGTAAAGTCACTGTAAGTAATCTGCATTTCCTGACCGTTGACATATCCACCAAGAATCGCGTCCATCACTTTTTTGTCTTTATGAGGTTTCGAAACAATCACGGCAAAATGTGCACTGGCGTTAGAATTCAGCGAATCGTCATTCATTCCGGCGCGATCCACTTTAAATCGAAATGCCTGATCCTGAGGAAATAATCCTGCTTTACGAATTTCGTCCAGATCAAACGTCACCAAAGCATTGGCGTGCATCCCAATTCCTTGCTCGTCTCGTTTCCCGCTGGCTCGGTAAGCTTCGCCTTGAGTAGAAATGCCATTTTTGTCCAGCCATGCATCATTAGTTATTTTGCCGTAGGCATTACCGTCCGCGCCTAAATGAACAAAGTCAAAGTCAATATCCGGCCCAATGTGAATTCTTTCCCCCCATCCAAAAGCAGTCTTCAGAACTCCTAAATCTGTCGGCTCAGCAGCCGCCCCGAGAGCATCTGATGCTAGAGCGCCGTTCAGCGGTACCGTCTTTCCGTCATCAAAGAGATTTCCTAAAGGAATCACTCCCGGACGAACTTTCGCAACATCTTCCTGTTTCACAAATGCAACGTTCTCGCCAAACAACCCAAACAGCTTTTGACGATCGGCCAATTTCGATTCAACCTGTTGTTGCAAAGCTAGTCCCAACCCGCTTACTTTCTGCAGCAACATTTCATTAGCCGACTGATTCGTATCCTGAGGTAAAGTATCTACCCAGGCATACCAATCGGCCAGTTGTGGTCGGGTTCCACGTTGCACTGGCTTTTTAAACTGCAGTATTGCTACCCACCGCTTTAGTAACGTTTCACTAAGCCCGGAATCCTTTAGGACGGATTCATAGTTTTTCTTAGCAGCATTTTCGACCTTCTGGCGTTCCAAAAACTTAAATCCAGCGACTAGATACTTAGGAATCTCACTTGTCAATGAAGGGCGTAATTCCCTGCCCACCTCGGCCAATACCCGATTAATCTCAAGCTCTTTGTCCTTCACTTGCTGATCTTTAAAAGCGCGACTTTGAACGACTTCCGGGGATACCACGGGGCGTTCCTGATAATTCGTACTAGCAAACAGCCCGGCAAGGCCATAATAATCACTTGTCGAAATCGGATCGTATTTATGATCGTGACAACGGGCGCAGGAAACGGTCAGCCCGAGTACTCCTCTACTCACCGTATCAATACGATCATCCCACTCATCCGCTGCTGCTTTCGCTTTCTCAACATTTTCAGCATAGTAAACTGGCCCCAGTGCAAACAAACCTAACGCTGCCAGTCGCTCGTGCTGCTTTTGGTCTTCAATCAAATCACCGGCAACTTGATATTTCACAAACGTGTTATAAGGCATGTCATTATTGAATGACTGTACGACCCAATCACGATAAAGATATCCTCGAGGGTACTTACGAGCTTTGAATGTGTGAGCCTGATCTTCGCCATATCGGGCCACATCCAGCCAATAACGCCCCCAGCGTTCTCCATAATGCTTGGAAGCCAATAGCGTCTCCACTACCTTCGAAAACGCATTGGAACTGTCATCATTTAGAAATGCGAGAATCTGCTCAGGTGCTGGTGGCAATCCAATCAAATCGTAATAGGCACGGCGAATTAAGGTGCGTTTATCTGCCGCAGCACTGGGCTGCATATGATTCGACTCCAACTGAGATAATACATATCGATCGACGTTGTTGATGACCCAATCTGTTTGCCTCACTTTGGGCGCCGCGTGCACAACAGGTTTTTTAAACGACCAGAATTCTGCCGCTTTGGCATAATCAATGGAGTTACGAGTGATCACCTGACCGCCTTGGCGAGGATCGACCGCACCGTTTTTGATCCATGTCTCAAAGTCTTTAATAATTCCGTCGGGCAACCTGCCTTTGGGAGGCATCTCGAAAGACTCATATTTCATTGCACTTAGCAATAAACTCTCCTCAGGCTTGCCCGGCACAACACCTGCTCCTGAATCTCCTCCCTGACGAATCGCCTTGCGGCTATCAAGTAAATATCCGCCCTTTACTGCATCACTGTCGAGACTGTGACAGGAATAACAGTGCTGAACCAAAACAGGCCGGATCTTGGTTTCAAAAAATTCCACCTGAACCGGATCTAGGTTTTCTTCTGCCTGAAGTGTGCTTAACAGCACGGTGAAGAAAAATATGAGAGTAGAGACTACATTGATCGCGCGTGACATCGTTTGATTACGTATCCAATAAATCGGTAGTGCTAAATACGGGCATAGAATTTTATTATCCCATATGAAGCCAATGTTATGAAGGTGAATGAGAGTTTTCAATTTGCGGGAATTAAAACCTAATAATTACTCTTGATAGTCGAATCACCTATAATTCAACCATCCAAGCTCTCATCTAAAGAAACAAGCATGCCCGATCATTGAAGATGAAACCATGTAGTACTTTAATGCTGTTAAAGAACAGGTCATGGGCACTGCTTCCAACCTGCTCGTCGAGGGTTAAATCAGGTTGGCTACGCAGGGAATGAAAATTCTGATCCATTCCGACATTTCAATTTCATCAAAACCTCAATTCAACCAAAGTTCGGCTGCTATCAAAGCAACTGGAGATTCTCTGGCTTTACATGACAAATGGTCGTGAGTATAAGAACTGCATGAAGTCTTTTTTCTATTTAATCCCGTGGCTGTTAGTTCTTGGTTGCAACGAAAAGCAAGCTCCCATCGTGACTCCGCCTGCGGGGAAGAGCCTAACAGCAAACACCGTTACCGAAGTCCTGCATGTATTCAATGATATCACCACTGATGTCGGGTTAGACTTTACTCACTATAACGGGATGACCGGTGAGCTTTTTCTACCTGAACTTATGGGAAGTGGAACCGTCCTATTCGATTTCGACAATGACGGGGACTTGGATATCTATTTGATCCAAAGCGCTCTGATGGGACAGGAAACATCTCTCGAAGATTCAATATTTCCTCCAAAAGCAATTCCTAAAGATCAACTCTTTCGAAATGATCTGACGATTAGCGAATCCGGTGAAGCCGTATTAACATTTGTCAACGTTACCATTGAATCCGGAATTAATGCACAAGGATATGGTATGGGTGGTGCAGTTACTGATTTCAATAAGGACGGGTGGATCGATCTCTATATCACCAACTGGGGTAAGAACCAACTTTGGAAAAACAACGGCGACGGAACTTTCTCTGACGTGACGTCCATCGCCGGAGTTGAGTCACAGCAATGGGGAACCAGTGTCGCGTTTGTCGACATCAACCAAGATGGCTGGGATGATCTTTTTGTTTCGAACTACATTACCTTCGGTTACGATACACATCGCCCATGTTACTTACCCAGCGGGGCGATTGGCTATTGCGGGCCCAAAAGTGGAGCCCCTGAACCAGACCGACTTTTCTTAAATCAAAAAGATGGCACGTTTAAAGACATCTCGGCAATCTCCGGTATCGCACAAGAACAGGAGGCTGGCCTGGGCGTCCTCATTCGCGACTTTAACAGCGACCTGTGGCCGGACATCTATGTTGCTAATGATGCGGGACACAATCATCTTTGGATCAATCAGCAAGATGAAACCTTTGTGGATGAAGCCTTAATCCGCGGATGCGCCTGTAATATCAACGGGCTCGCAGAAGGAAGCATGGGAATCGATGCTGCGGATATCGACGGAGATGGTGATGAAGACCTGATAATCGGACACTGGGCTGATGAAACAAACACCGTTTATCTCAATCTCGGCAACGGTTACTTTGAAGACGCGACTGACCAGTTCCATTTAGGTGTGCCGAGTATTGGCTACACCGCATTCGGAACAGCCTGGTTTGATTATGACAACGATGGGTGGCTCGATCTGTTCATGGCAAATGGAGCTACCAACTTTATAGAAGCACGGCAACGATTAGGAGAGAAGTACCCTCTCCAGGAACGCAACCAATTGTTTCGAAATATCGATGGTAAGTCATATGAAGATGTGACGACTGCGGCAGGAGCGTTATGTGAACCAATTGAAGTTACTCGCGGGGCTTCATTTGGAGATCTCGATAACGATGGAGACACAGACATTCTGATCAGCAATAACAGCGGGCCGGCCCGGCTCTATTCCAATCAAATCGGCTCTAAGCAACACTGGCTTGGTATTACATTGCAAACCGCCGAGAAGAGCACACCTACCTTGCAATGTCGTATCGATGTGAAGCTCCCGGACGATAGAACACTTACCAGAACACCTCGCACCGACGGAAGTTATTTATCGACAAATGACCCGCGCGTCCTGATCGGCCTCGGTCATTTGTCGGATAACGTGGCCTTGCGTATATACTGGCTGGACGGCTCCGTCGAATTGTTCAACGACATTCAGATCGATCAGTATGTGACATTAGTTAAGGGGGAAGGAACAGCGGAATGAGAGGCACTATCTTCACGCTGATCTTCACGATCATTGGAACGCTTGGTTTAATCGCCGGCTGCAACAATCGTGCCTATGAAATTCCCGCCGGTGTGCAGCCCATCACGTTACCGGAACTGAGCAAACTGGATGCCGTGGCCCAAAGTAAAATCAAATTCGCCTGCACCNCCATTCTCCAAATCCAGGCCGGCGAAAAGGAGCTTCCNCCTAAAGCTGATGATCTTGCCTCGCAATATGCGACTGTTGGGCAATTACTTCATGCCTATAGTTTCCTGAATGAAGCTGCCATCTGCTACAAAAATGCGATCATACTAGATCCGGACAACAACCTTCCCTGGAATTATCTACTGGCTCAGATCTATCTCGACACCCACGATACATCNGCTGCCATTAAATATCTCAGAGAAGCTGAACGCGTTTTTATCGCATTGAACAAGACAACACCCGATCTCTTGCACGCTATCTATTACTACCTGGGAGATGCATACTTGTCTCTAAATCAACCGGAACAAGCGCAAATCGCATTTGAAAAGGCCTTGCAGATCAGAAACAACGCAATCGTTCACTGGGGTCTGGGAAAAATCGCTCTTGCTACGGACCCTGACACTTCCATCAAGCATCTGCANAAGGCATTAAAGCTAAATCCAAATGCGCGTAATACGCATTACAGTCTCATGATGGCTTACAACAAAATTGGGAATAAACGACAGGCAACACTTCATAAAACCGCGTTTGAACAAGGAAGTACCGAACTCAGTATGCCAGATAAACTCATGCAAGCTGTTGAAGATCTGAGGGATTCGCCGGCTGCACTACGAGCTCGAGGAGACTCCGCCCTGTTTTTGTACGGTGATTACCCAACGGCAATTAAGCTCTATACCCNTGCGCTTAAGCACTCTCCAAATGACCCTTCACTTCATTTAAATCTGGGGCTCGCCAAATTCCGTACGGGATTAGTGCAAGCAGCCTCGGCTCATTTCAATGACACACTAGCAATCAATCCGACACACTCACGCGCGATGACTGGTTTAGGACTGATTGCGCTCTCTCAAGACGACGTGGCCGGCGCCCTTTCACACCTTCAACGAGCCATTGAAATTGAACCTAATAGCCGAGAAATTCGGCAAACTTACGTCAATACTCTGTTGCAAAACAATGATCCCGTGGGCGCTATAGAACACCTCCAACACATTATCGACCTTTTCCCGGCTGATCAAGCTGCAATGACTTTGCTCATCTACTGTCAACTAACCGATAGNCGGTTTGCAGACGCGCAGAAACAGTTAGAAACCGGACTAAAGCTATTTCCGGAAGATCAAGCCTTGGCCTACTACGGCGTATATGCCTTTGCAGCTGGCGGGAAAACGCTGCGGAATATCTCACAAGCCTCAAAACTCTCAAATAAACTTGGGGGGGAGAGCCGTATTGTAGCCGACGGCTATGTCTTGGCGGGTCAGGGCAAGTTTACCGAAGCTGTTGCCTCAGAAGAACGACTGAAAGAACCTTTCAATCTTGGCCATTATTCCAAATCGATGCTCCCTCAAATCATCAAGTACGACGCACTATGAAAATGACGCCTCACCAAATGTATCATCCATTTATCATGTTTCTATCTGTAAGTTTCTTCTTGGCCTTCTTAAGTACTTCGGCTGATCAAGTGGCTGCAAATAATTTGAAGCTTAAGCCAAATATCATTTTCATCATGGCGGATGATATGGGTTATGGGGATATCCAGGCATACAACTCAAATTCAAAAATCGATACTCCAAATCTAAATCAACTGGCAACGCAGGGTATGCGGTTCACTGATGCTCATGCTCCCGCCGGACTTTGTGTCCAAACACGTTATGGGCTCTTAACGGGCCAATATCCATTTCGGACCACCCTCAAAGAACGGTCAGAGCCCTGTATTACCGAAAAACAATTAACTCTTCCGGGAATGCTCAAAAATGCCGGCTATGACACCGCAATGCTTGGAAAATGGCACCTGGGATTCGTCGGTGGTAAAGACAAAGAAGACTACTCTCAAGGCCTCCATGGCGGACCGAAAGATCGTGGATTTGATTCCTTCTTTGGAATACCCGCCTCACTGGATATTCCACCTTATTATTGGATCCAAAACCGTAAGCCCTTAATGGCTCCGACGGAGACGATCGGAGACAATTTCAGTGACGGATGGACGAGAATTCAGGGAGCATTCTGGCGCAAGGGGCGAGTCGCTCCCGGATTTGTACACGCCGAGGTACTGCCAACAATATCACGACGAGCAAACNTTTACCTGGATANGCGGGCACAATTACCGCAGGAAACCCGNAAACCCTTCTTTCTCTATNTGCCGCTCCCCGCTCCCCACACCCCCTGGCTTCCCAGTAAAAGGTTCACGGGAAAAAGCAATGCCAGTATGTATGGCGACTTTGTAATGATGGTGGACGACATGGTCGGCCAAATCATGAAACGACTCGAGCAACACAAAATGGCCGATNATACATTGCTCGTATTCACGAGCGACAACGGTCCGGTCTGGTATCCCGCCGACACGGAGCGTCTGGGACATAGTAGCACGGGACCACTGCGAGGGATGAAGGCCGATTGTTACGAGGGCGGCCACCGCGTTCCATTTATCGTTCGCTGGCCAAACCAAACACCTGCCAGTACGGTGAACGAACACCTGATCTGTCACACCGATATGCTGGCCACTCTGGCGGCATTGACCGGAGAACAAATCTCCGTCGGACAGGCTCAGGACAGCATCAATCAATCACCGTTGCTTTTCATGCCCCAACTGGACCAGCCGCCGCGGAACACACTTATCACTAGCAATAATCCGAAGTACTTCGGTGTTCGTATGGGGCAATGGAAAATGATTACGGGGCTGGGTAGCGGCGGCTTTACTCAACCAAGAGATCTCAAACCTAAAGAGGGAGGGCCCGCTGGTCAGCTGTTCAACCTTAGTGAAGATTTGTCTGAAACCAATAATCTCTGGCAGAAATATCCAGAAATTGTAGAACAGCTTGAGTCCATCCTTCGCAAAAGCAAAGAAGCTGGGAAGACGCAACCCTAATGAACGACCAGAATAAATCTCGTTCCGATGAACTACCTACTACGGAGCACGCCAAGGCAAGGGCCTTTCAGTTCTCGATCAAGAAAACATTGTTACTCATCTTGATTATCGCTATCACTGCCAGCGGTTGGTTGTATATTCGCGAATCGACCAGACAAGCTGACCGCCGACAGATTCTCGATCAACCACAGGAAAATATTGAAGAAGCCGATCAAACAGACGACACCCACCCTCTCGACCCTGTCCTGAAGATCGCATATCAATCGATCAAGCAGATGGAAGAAAACCTTGTCGACTATACGGCCGTCCTCTCGCGTCGGGAACGTGTTGGTGAGCAGGAAATGCCACCGAGTTCTATGGAAGTGAAGATTCGTAATCCACGAAATGATCAAGCCTTCTCAATCTACGTTAAATTCATCAAGCCTGAAAATACGAAAGGACGAGAGGTCATTTGGGTGGACGGGCAGAATGACAACAAAATTNTCGCGCATGAGGCTGGCTTGCTTGGCCTGCTTAAAGTTGTCCAGCCTCCTGACAGCTTTATTGCAATGGTCGGTAATCGCTACCCTGTCACCGAGACCGGGTTGCTAAGGCTCATGCGAAAACTCACCCAATACGGCTTACGAGATCGTAAACACGGGGATTGTGGTGTTGAGATTATTGAAAATATCACGGTGGCTGAGGTTAACTGCACTCGTTTGAGAATTGTGCATCCGGAGAAACAGGAACCATTTACTTTTCATATCGCAGAAATCGATATCGATATGGAGAGAATGATCCCTATTCGGTTGGCGACCTGGGATTGGCCTCTAGCCGAGCAGGAACCACCTTTGATCGAGGAATATACTTATCACAACATCAAACTAAATCCCGGACTGAAAGATCTGGATTTTGATCCTGAGAACCCCGCTTATAACTATCCTGACTAAAGGAACAGCTATTCCCGGAAACATTTATTCGTATGCTTACTAGACGGAAACAATTCACAGCCATGAGTCCACAAATTATATTAAAAGAGTGATTCGATGGTCGATTGGTTCTCATCCATATTCAGTTTTCTTTTTCTTCAGGCGAAATTACTTATGCCATACTTACGACTTATTCCAACCTTGCTGTTCGTATTCGCTTTGACCGGTTGTGGTTCCGATGAAATTGAAGTCTCTGAAGAACAATCTGCAGCACAAAAAAAAGTCGAAGAGCTCGGTGGTAACTGGACGGGCCGTGGAGCTATCTCTATTGACTTTAGTGCCACGCGAATGGCTGTGGAAAGCAAGACTATTTCCGATGCTGATCTCTCCGTATTAGCCGAAGTTGAAAATCTTGAAATGCTGGATCTATCCGGCTCACCGATTTCGGATGCGGGAATTAAACACCTTGCCGGGCTAACCAAAGTCAATACGCTGAACATCACTGGAACACAGATTACCGGCGAAGGAATTCAGGCCATTATGGATTTACCACTGTTCCAAATTGCCTACAAGAACTGTCCTGATGATGTCGCTGTTGCCATTGCTGATATCTCCTCGGTGAAAATTCTTCAACTGGATGGTTCGCAACTAACCAACCTCGGAATTGCGGCCTTAGCTGAACTCCCTGAACTACGGCAACTGATGATTTCTGGATCTCAGATTTCGGATGAAGGGTTGGCTACGCTTGGCAACCTCAAGAATCTTAATGCGTTGGATATTAGCAATACAGCCGTGACCGACAAAGGAATTACCGTTTTGGGTGGATTATCCAACCTTAACTCGGTCAGCCTCTCAGGTACTCAAGTCACTCAGGCTGGTGTCGACAAATTACAACAACTCCTTCCCGACACCTACATTGATTTTGAGAGTCAGGAATTCGGTGCTGGACAGGGTAGACCTGGCGGATTGGGTGGCCAGCCACAACTAAGCCGGGAGACAGCGGACGGCGACGCCCGAAAGAGCCCTTTTGATGCGATTACCAGCTTATTTTCAGGGGGTAGTGATGAAGACGCTACTCTGGAAGAAGAAGTGCCTGAAGAATCTGTAGAGGAAGAGGAAAAAGGTGGAGGAACTCTTGGTGCCATCTTCCGTTCACTCAATCCTATTGACTAAGTTGCTGGTGGGCTCACCACCTCTATTTCTTTTTTTTGCTAGCATACTCGGCCACAATTGCGGCTGCATTCTCATTGAAATAATCGCGGCAACCCGTACAACAAACGTAATACGTCTGGCCTTCAAAGTTGACAGGCATCGTTCCTTTTCCACCCGATACGATACAAACAACCTCCTGAACGCCCTTACCAAACAGACTCCCTTTGCGAGTAGCCCCCACTTCACCCAAGCGAGTATATAACGCATCAGAGATTTTACGTTCAAACGAAACAACCATTCGTTTTCCGGCTGCTACTGTCCGGAAAGAAATACGCGAGGGTAGTGTCTGCTCGGTATTCATCAACACTAACTTGCCACTGTCATCACGATTTCCTCGTAGTTCGATTTTCTCACCATCAGCGTTAAGACCTTGTGCGACATACGCGTCGTCTTCAAAAGACACCTTGAGCTCTTTAACGAATTTACCCTTCGGACTCTTATAGACCAACGCGGAATTCTGTTTGCCAAACTTCCACTCCCAATGACTCTCTTCAATCCAACCACCCTGAGTTGAACCACGCTTGAGTTGTCCAACACCTTTCCATTGCCCAATCAGTTCCTGGATTTCCTGAAGTTCTAATGGAGGTTTTATTTTCTCAATTCCAAATACTTGGGACTGGGAAAATGCTGTTAAAAGTACGAGCCAAAGAGTGAGTTGTTTCATGATTCAAATGCAATAATGCTGGCTGTAAAGCCATGTAAAAAGTTTTTACCGCCAACCGGCCCTAATTCACCCTGAGCAAATATTCCGGTCACCGGTATCGATCCTAAGTGTTCGCTTAACGTAGCTGCATCATGAGATTCCACTTCGAACATTCGCGTACCACGCCCATTACAAGTAAATAATAAGGCGGCGGCACACGGCGTTTCAAGCTGACTTAGTAATTGGTTCAATTCTAAGCTGGCCGATTCGTGATCACGAATATGGAATTGTACCGTTTGACCAACTCGTAAATAATCAGCGACTACGACTGCTTTTTGCTCCGGATCAATACCAACGACATTACGAATCAAAAAGTCACCTATCTGGTACTCTTCCTGATACTCACTGACGACGCGGCCGATATGAAATCCATTCTGCATCGCTCTCTGTTCGTTGGTTGGCAACTCTTCATAGAGATTTTTCAGCACCTCTAATGCCGGCTTGCCGCCAAGGCTGGTAATCATATTCTGTTCAGCGGCTGTAATCACAAATCGCTCACCAATAGGCCGACAGCCTTGAGAAACAACCGTTTTTGTCTTTACACCGCCCTGAAGAACAACGACAGCTGCTCCGTTGTTATAAACTTCCTGACCGACGATAATACGGTTCTCACCCGGCATTTGGAAACCTGATGCCATGCCGCCTACAACGGGCAAGCCCGGGCGATCTTCTTCCAGCCTGCTCAGCAACCCATCCGCAGGAAACGAAAATGGCTCTCCCACTAATATCATGACTGCATCCTCATCCCACTCACTTCCTAGTGAGTCCGGCCAACCAATGAAGGTGCCTCCGTCCGGGGTCCTCTCAAATGTGAGCCGCATAGAGTCAATCTGAGTCTCTGGTAACGAGGCACACCAGAGAGAAATAGCAGGACTCGTTTCAATTTCAGTTGCATCACAAACGATGCTTTCCCCTGTGCCGCCGATTAGATGGCGAGGAGAAAGCTGAGTTTGCAGGCACTCGGTAATCTCTTCCAATTGCGTCTGAAAGTGAGTGGATGCAAATATCACTAAAAGGTCAATCTGGCTGCTAAAGTGACTATTTAACTTCCGGCAACTGGTTTCCAACGCTACTTTCCAATCGGTCGTTGTAATCACTGCACTGGCAAATGCGTTTTGCGCCACATCAAATCCTCTCGTTGAACCAAGTTACAGTTTGCGAGGTAATCCCTACCGCCAATATAGTAGAGGTATCATCAATAGAACACTCCTACCATGAATCATGTACACCCGAATCCATTCACCCATTACAAACCATGCTAAAACAATTACTTCTCGTTACGATTCTGGCTCTCCTATTTCCCATATGCAGCAAAGGACAAATCCACAAACTTCCGTGGCTTAAAGATGCCCAAACACCACCAGCGGGCGAATTTAATGTTACCCCTTTGAAACAATGGGCGGTGAATGTCAATCAGTCAGTTGCCAGTCGCAAACAGTGGGAGCATGCTGGAGTTGGTATCTCTAGCCCCCGCGATGTTATAAAACATCGCTGGCTCACTTATCTGGGTCCGCTAGCGACACAAAAACGTACTTTGCCAAAACTAGAAATTTTACAACGCAAAGAAGTAGGAAATGTAGAAAGAATTCTGGTGAAATACGAAGTCCTCCCGGGGGACTTTGTCGAGGCATACATTCTTAAACCACTCGAATTGAACAGGAAAGTACCTGGTCTCGTTGTTCTCCACTCTACCGTCGAAAACAGTATTGATCTTCCAGCCGGTATCAACGGGCGACCTGAAGAATTCCATGGCCTAGGTGCTGCCCAACGAGGGATGATCGCTATCGTCCCTCGAAATTATCTATGGCCTACCAACTACGGAATTAAAGCCCGTGAAATGGCGGAACAGTTTCTGATGAAGTACCCGGGGTCGAAAGGGATGGCTCGGATGCTGTATGACGCTCAGGTTGCCACGGATATTCTGACAGCGATGCCAGAAGTAGACGCCAACCGAATTGGTTGCGTGGGACATAGCTTAGGAGCAAAAGAAGTTCTCTACCTTGCTGCATTTGACGAACGGATCAAAGCCACCGTATTTAGTGAAGGCGGAATCAGCACTAAGTTTTCAAATTGGGATGCTGCCTGGTATTTAGGTGATACGATCAACAAGTCCTTTCATCACGATCATGATGAGCTACTCGCCTTAATCGCTCCTCGTCCGTTCTTATTGATTGCCGGAGATTCAGCAGATGGTGACCGAAGTTGGCCAACTATAGCAAAAGCGATGGCCGTCTACGGATTCTACCTCCGTAAACCAACCATCGCATTTTATAATCATCGGACAGGCCATCCTTTAACCAAAGAAGCTGAAAAACGCAGCTACCAATGGCTCAACATGGCACTCGATCATACCCCGACCTTGTCTAAATAAGATCCCCTACCAAGGTCCTCGGATGTAATAAACACCAAACTGACGGGTACTACTGGGATACATCGGAGTCTTCATGAAAAGCCCTCGACCTGCATTACTCGTGGTCGGATTGAGGCTGTATTGGTGATGGATCGGGGAAATTGTGTTCGCGGAAACACCCCAGTTAAAAACCCGCATCGTGCGTGCCGTGGGTGGGACGATCAGAGCGATTGGTGCGCCCGTAGTTTGGTGGCCGTAAGCCCCATTCCATGGAGTTTGGTCGGCCTGCTGTCGTTCCCATGATTGCATGATACGGTTACGACGACCAGCTTCTACTTCGGATTCCAAGGCGAAAACGCTGAAAAAGGTGGCCAGGCATACGCCGAGCCAGAATTTGGATTGCTTGTGCATTTGTACATTCCTGATGAAGTTTCAGCCGCACAAGCTATAAGAGACTTATCGATAACGAATAAACGTTCTCGTAAAACCACCACCGTTGGGATAGTAGTTGTGATAACTACGGTTATGGCGGTACATAAACTCATGTGGCATCAATGGTTGATATGTGTTGTAAGTATGCCCTATGATCAGTGGCACCTGTCGGGGAGCTGGGTAAATTACGGAAGGAATTCCGCCACCCTGGGTAGGACTGTAGTAATTGTAGAAGAGACGCGGATTAGCGGGAACTCCCCCTTGAGCCTGTATGGGAGTGGCCGCCGGAGCCTGCTTCAAAACGGCTGGTTCTTTAGGAGCTGCTGTCGCTTTGGCCGGAGTGTTCTTACGGTTAAGTTTAAGTTTTGGTCCAGCAGCTTCAACCACTACGCCAGGCAACAAAAACAACACTGAAAATACAATACCAGCAACGATCTTCAATTTAGCCATCATTTGACTCCTTATTGGCCTGACCTCATAGAGAAGTCAGCACTACAAAAATCCGCGTTTCCAACAGGCTACACGGAAATCCTATCACCTCTTTACTTTAATTCGGTATTCTCGAATTGTCTGGACAAATCTTTGTCCATAAAACCAATACGTTTGTTAGCGTTTCACCGGCTGGGGCACTCGTTTTATAGACTCAACTGTTAAGAAACCAAGATAACCGCTATAATCGTCAATCTTTAACACTACCGTCGGTCTTATTCATACAACCGTTAGGCCGTCATAAAATCGAATGGAGTCACCGTGTTGCAAAGGGAGTGCACCACCATTGGCTGGTAAATCAAGCGGAAAAAATAAACCTCGACGAAGTACAGCTCAGGCGATGGCCGCCAAGCAGCGCTCTATTTCCGTCAGTGAATTCTTTGCCAAAAACCGACATCTTCTCGGGTTTGACAACCCACGCAAAGCGTTATTAACAACCGTTAAAGAAGCGGTTGATAATTCTCTCGATGCCTGTGAAGAGGCCGGAATTGGTCCTGAAATATGGGTAAATATCACTCAAACAGAACCAGATCGATACAAAGTCTCGATTCAGGACAACGGCCCCGGGATCTTGAAAAAGCAAATCCCCCTTATCTTCGGGAAGCTTCTCTATGGCTCCAAGTTCCATCGCTTACGTATGAGTCGTGGGCAGCAAGGAATTGGGATTAGTGCCGCCGGCATGTACGGAATGCTGACAACCGGAAAACCCGTCAAAATTGTCTCCAAACTCTCTATACGGAAACCTGCTCACTATTACGAACTGCAGATCGATACAAAAACCAACAACCCACAGATTCTCAATAATCGCGGAGACGGACTCGATATCCCTGCCGGGGAAAAGGGTCGTGTGATCATGGAGAAAAAAAATATTGAGTGGCAAGCTTTTTACCCGGTCCCGGAAGTGGGAGAGGATGAACAAGCACCGGATCCCGTCGAAGTTCGCAGCGGCACGAGAGTCACCCTAGAGATTGAAGCCAAATACCAACGTGGTCGGGGTAGCGTGGATGAGTATCTGGAAATGACTGCCATTGCCAATCCGCATGTCACCTTGCACTACACAGATCCCGAGGGTGTGTTACATACGTATTTACGCAGCACAGAGCAGTTACCTCCCGAGGCTAAAGAAATTAAGCCGCATCCCTATGGTGTGGAACTAGGCCGCCTAGTCACCATGCTCAAAGAAATGAAGGAGGGAACCATCACCCAATTCCTGACTTCCAGCTTCAGTCGTGTAAGCCCGGCGGTCGCACGACGCATCTGCGAAACTGCAAATGTCAGCACTCGCAGTGGCGTTAAAAAAATTAGTCGCGATGAAGCGGATAAAATCTACAAGGCAATTCAGCAAACGAAGATCAAAGCTCCCAGCACGGACTGTATTGCTCCCATTGGAGAAGAGCTGCTACTCAAAGGGCTACATCAAGTTGTGCCAGGTGAATTCTATGTAGCCGCGACAAGACCGCCATCTGTCTACCGCGGTAACCCATTCCAAATCGAATGTTCGTTGGCCTATGGTGGTCACAATGCAGCTCAGAAAGTCTCCATTGAATTGCTTGAACGACTCATCGAAGAGACGGATGCTCGTACATTACGCCAGTTTCTCATGAACACCTTTGACGGATTGGGATCTGACTCTGCTGACAGAATCATGAAAGCTGGTGAGTTTGGCAGTCGGCAATCTCCTTCCAAGCTAAATCAGGCCGAGCTTGAACGGCTACATGATGCAATGAAGAATGTAAACGTTTCTGATGGACAGACAATGCAGATTCTGCGTTATGCCAACCGAGTGCCACTACAGTTTAAGATGCGGGACTGTGCCATTACGCAAACCGTTATGAAAATGAACTGGAGAAGCTACGGATTGTCTCAGTCACGCGGCAATTTACCCTCCGGTCCCGTACGTGTGTTAGTTCATGTTGCGAGTGTTTGGGTACCGTTTACCAGTGAGTCCAAAGAAGCGATCGCTCATTATGACGAAATTCAAAAAGAAATCCGCTTAGGCCTACAAACTGTCGGGCGAAAACTTGGGATGTTCCTCCGTCGACGCCAACAGGTAAAAAAAGAAGGAGAACGGCGAAATGTGTTCGTCCGTTATCTCGGTGAAGTCGCCCAGGCCGTATCCGACCTCAACGGTTGTGACAAGAGCGAGATCTACAACCACCTGACCCGTGTGGCTAAACGAGTCACCAAAGAGGCTGATACAAAACTAGACGATCGTGGAAATAAGATTAAGCCGGAAGACTACGGTGATAACGTCCTAATCATTGATGACGATCCGGTAGGCGAGCTAACTGAACAGCTTGATAAAGTCGCGCCTCAAAAGAAATTGTTTTAACTAAGCAACGTCCGCAGGCGAATTAATACTCCGGCAAAGGTAAGAAATGGCAAAGAAAAAGGCAAAGAAACCAACACCTGCACAACAGGCACGCAAAGCCAAGTTGACTGCCAAAGATAAGAAGACGCTCAACGCCTTGGTAGGAATGGCCGATGGTGTTTTCAAGCAGGCAAGTCGCGGTCGGGCACCGTTTATTGAAGTTCCCTCACGCAGCCTTTCAAATGTGAAATATAGTCCCACCAAAAAGATCATTGAAATGGGACGCTCCAAAAACAAACGTGAGCTATTCAACCTCTCACAAGCGCGAACCTATATGCAAACATTGCTGGTTGGCCGTGGCTGTAAAGAACTGATTGAACAGGGTAAAACCACTAGCATTCGTGGTCTCTACTACTTGCTGAAACACACCATCGAAGGAACACGGGAAGAAACCTTCAATGATCAGGGTGATTGTGACCCAGTGATCGAAGATGTCGAGGTGACACTCAATGCCCTTCGTGAAGAACTGCATGTTTATGCCTCCAACCGAGGCTCAATGGTTGGAAATATCCAGTTAATCGACTCAGGCGATGAAATCGACTGCTCCCGAATGGGCTCAGGAGGCTATGCGATCCCTTCCATCGTCGAAGAAGAAGTAATGCAATTCGTGAAGTGTGATGCTGATTTCATCCTACATGTCGAAAAAGATACTGTCTGGCGTCGTTTTAACGAAGACAAATTCTGGAAAGAACACAATTGCATTCTGACACATGGTAATGGTCAGCCGCCTCGGGGAGTGCGGCGTCTGCTAAGTCGAATGCATAATGAGCTCGGACTACCAATTTACTGTTTGCTTGATAATGACCCTTGGGGGTATTACATCTACAGTGTGATCAAACAAGGCTCCATCAATCTGGCATACGAATCGCGTCGGATGGCGATCCCCGGTGCAAAGTTTATCGGGATGCGAAGCCGTGACTATGAACTATGTGAATTGAATCCGAGTGTCACAATCAAACTATCCGATAACGACATCAAACGAGCAAATCAAATTGCGAAATATCCGTGGTTTGAAAAGAAAAAACGCTGGCAGGCAGAAATCAAAAAAATGTTATCAAATGGTTTCAAGCTCGAAGTGGAAGCTTTGATTTCGAAAGACATCAGCTACGTTACTCAGGAATACGTTCCCGAACGACTGGCTCAAGGCAATTTTCTGGACTAGTCTGACAACCGTCGTGGATACTACTGAACCATCATACGATTTACGCCCGCTAACCATCGCTGACTTCGAACTTGTCACGTCGCTTTGGCGCAGCACCGATGGTATGAGCCAATTGGAATCACCCGAAGAATTACAGACATTCCTCGACCGCAATCCCAACTGCAGTATTCTGGCCGAAGAAGATGATACCTTACTAGGGGCTATTCTCTGTGGGCATGATGGCCGACGCGGATATATGTATCATGCAGCAGTTTCGGCCTATGCACGTGGCCGGGGAGTAGGTCGAGCGATGGTTGAGCACTGTACCAGGCATCTCGCAACTCTTGGCATCCAGCGTGTCACCTTGTTCACCTTAAACGACAACTGTCCGGCTAAAGAATTCTGGAAACATCTGGGGTTTCGACAGCGTGACGATATTATTCAGTTTGCGTTTGACCTCAAAAAGTTCGACTGAGCATGTCGCTATACGATTACCCTCGGTATTACGATTTGGTTTATGGCTCAGACTGGAGGGCCGAATTTGATTTTCTGACCGGCGTATTTGATAAACATGTCTGTGGGGAAATCAAACAACTACTCGAACCGGCTTGCGGTACGGGAAGGTTGATATTTCGTCTGCAACGTGCTGGCTTTCAGGTGGATGGGCTCGATCTCAATAACAAGGCCGTTGACTACTGTAACCAACGTCTTGAAAGACATGGCTTGCAAGCGTCAGCGTGGGTCGGTGACATGACTAACTTTAAAGTAACATCTAAATACTGTGCCGCCTTTAATACAATCAATAGCTTTCGGCATTTAGAACAGCACACTCAATCGCATAATCATCTTGCCTGTATGGCTAAAGCGATTCGAAAGGGTGGGATTTATATTCTAGGATTACATTTGAGCCCCAAGGCCGGAGAAGCAAGTGAAGAAGAATCCTGGATCGCTCGTCGCGGGCATCTCTGCGTCCAAACCAGTATGTGGCTGGTCAATCGTAATTTGAAACAACGTTATGAACGTTTTCATATGCGATATGATATCTGGACGCCTACAAATCATGAGACGCTAAATGACGAATTTAACTTTCGAACCTATACAAAAAAGCAGTTTGAAGAAGAACTACTCAAGGGAATCCCAGAGTTTGAAATCGCAGCGACTTATGATTTCAGCTATGACCTGAATCACCCAATCGAGGTCGACGATCATTCCGAAGACGTCGTCTATATTCTTAAAAGGGTATAATTTCGAGTATCATTCCTACGCTTTTCAGCTTTCAAGGATAAACCTGATGCGCCTCCCGATCCCGCTAATTGGCCTAGCATTACTGCTGGGTAGCCTGGAGTCTCCTATGAATTTACAGGCTAAAGAACCTGACTTCGATGACATCTCTAGCTGGATACAACGTCAACTCGACTACACTGGCGACCCTGGCTTAGCGGTAGCTGTTGTCAAAGATGGTGAAATTGTATTTGCTAAAGGCTTTGGATGGGCAGACAAAGAAAACCGCCGCAAAGCGGATGAACACACCGCATACTCGATCGCTTCTATCTCCAAGCCGATCACGGCTACCGGTATCCAGATACTTGCCCAGGCCGGAAAGATCGATATCGATCAACCAGCCAACAAATATCTAGGTCAGGCTAAAATCCGTAATCCATTTGGCGAAGGTGATGAGATTAGTGTTCGCCAACTACTAAATCATACTTCAGGTTTAGGACTTCATTATCAATTCTATTACCAAACTGACCGATATCCTGTTCCAAGTCGAGACACCACGATTAGAAATTATGGAATTGCCACACGTAAACCAGGTGAGACATATTACTACTGTAATCTTGGTTATGGAATTCTGGACTACATTATTGCTCGCAGGTCAGGAAAAGCTTATTCCCAATTTATGCAACAATCACTGTTTGATTCCATTGGAATGAAGCATAGTTTTATTGGCTTGCCCACCAAGAAACAAAACAACGTAGCCGTACGATATAACCGACAAGGTAATGTAATTCCTCTTTATGAGTTTGATCATGATGGCGGCTCGGCAGTCTATGCGTCAGCACATGATCTCGCTCTCTTTGCTTTGCTCCACCTGGGAGATGCATTTCAGGAAGTACTGAGCCCCGGACATATACAACAAATGAAAGAGCCTACCGGGGAAATCGGGCCGGGTAGCGGTTATGGAATGGGTTGGCGAATGGACAAGGGAGACTATCAAATTGTAAGTCATACCGGAGGTATGCCGGGGGTCGCTACCAGACTGTCACTTGTACCAGAACATCACTTGGCCGTCGTTTCTCTGAGTAATAAAGAAAGTAACCTGCCGCATCAGGTCGTGAAGAAAATCCTTTCTGAAATGCTGGAAGATTATCCGTACGATCGCCCAAATCTACTCTTGCCTGCACGCCGCAAAAGCATACCTGCTTTTGAAGCCGACGACGACTTCATTGGAACCTGGAGTGGCCGCATAGAAACCTATGAAGGTCCTCGCCAGTTACAACTTTGGATTGGCCGGGATGGCGATTGTCGGGCCAGAATTGAAGGTCAGCTTGTGACCGTCATCACCAACCCTGGATTGAATGGCGGAATCCTCAGCGGGATATTCAGTGGAGATTTACAAACTTCTGATACATCACGCGTGAAGCATCTGCTGCGACTCCGTTTGCAATGTAAGGGCAACGAGTTGGTGGGAGCTATTGAGGCTGTGACCAATATGAATACGCAGTGGATTCAAGGTGAACGAGTGATTCCGCGAGCATACTATGGCCTAAGTCATTACACCAAACTGAAACGTGTCTCTGCTATAGGAAGCCAACAGACACTGTTCAATGGTAAGGATTTAGACGGCTGGGAAATGGTGAAAGCCTATGATTTTAAAAATCACGGACCTATTAAAGTGGAAGAAGGGGTATTAAAGCTTGGCAAGGGCAGCCCGGCGTCCGGAATTCGCATCCAAGGAGCGTTTCCCCGAATGAACTATGAGGTCGAGTTTGAAGCTCGTCGTGTTGAAGGTACTGATTTCTTCTGCGGACTAACCTTTCCTATTAATGATTCTTATTGCACTCTGATCATTGGTGGTTGGGGAGGCGGGGTCGTGGGACTTTCGAACATTGATACGATGGCGGCCGTTGAAAACGAGACGACCCGTTATCTCGAAGTGAAGGATAAGCGTTGGTATAAGGTAGCGTTGACTGTAAGTGATGAGCAAATCCAGGTTTGGATTGACAATCTAGAGTACGCCAATGTCAAAACAAAAGAGCATAAGTTTGACATTTGGTGGGAACAGGAGCCCGCCAGGCCCTTCGGTTTTGTCAGTTGGAACACTGGGGCAGAATTCAGAAACATCTTCATTAAACCAATTGCGCCCTATTTAATCGGAAAGTAGCTCTCGTCAAACGTCACATGGTGTCACTGGAGGAACCATTTGTTTGTCGTGTATTTATTTCTTCGCCATAATCATCTTCAGATGCTCTAAGGTTCATTCAGCAAGTTCATGAAAGAACCTGATTATGATCCACCATTTAGGGCCCCTTGTTCGTCGGGGTGAAATAACGATTTCTCAACATGACCGATTCAAAGGTTGGCTGCAACTGTTTGGTCAAGAGACTCCAATTCGAATCGAATTAGACTCGGAGAAGCCATCTGGCATGGCCGGATGTCGGTTTGCATTTCAACCCGACGCCACTTGGAAGCCAAAAAATAAGGACCTCCCATCCGTCCCATCTATCCAGTTCGGAAAGCTGGTTGCCCTACGACTCGAAAATGTCGCTCCCGCCAGCTGCACCCAAAACGATATCCCCTCCAAAATCGAAGGTGACTACCAATGTAATTTTCAGTTCGCCTGGGAGACGGAAGGTGAAATCATGAATATCTCTATCAATCCCGCGAGCCTAAAAATGCATTGGGCCGACGCCTCGCTGGGGGAAACTGAAAACCTACCCGAGGCATTATTTCCTGCAACCCTAGGTAATTTTATCAACGGACGCATTGAAAAAATTGACCAAGCCTTTGGCGATAACCTTGGCGAGTTGCTAATCTCGGTCAAAATGCCAACAGAATCGCAACTCGAAGATCTGGCAAATCTGCAGATACAAACCAAAGTGCCTCGGATTGAGCACGGGGCTGGTAATAAGATGATCGAATTCATCAAAGAGATCAGTGAGCAGGATAAAAACATCCTCATCAGAGAGCTCTTAGAGCCTCCCATTCAGACGCCTGCTGCTGAAGACATGAGTAACTCCGAGTTGCAGGATAAAGTTGTTGAAATCCTTGGAAGGCTGAGTGTGCTGGGGATCGAGTTCAAACGATGTGAACACTTTGACGATAAGATGCTTTATGAATGGCTAGTCAATAAAGTCATTCCCTGGGAAAAGGTGCATCCTGAATTGCATCAGTATCAAATGAGTCGGCTCTTTGATACCAGCCTCTGGTGCGAGGCATGTGGAATCTATCAACAGATATGAATACCAGGCAATAAAAAACCCCGCAGGGCAGTGGCCTTACGGGGTTCTGGAGCAATAAAAATCTAACGCTTCTACTTCTTCACTGCCCAGACATTGCGGAAGACAACTGGGTTTCCATGCCCTTGCAGATACAGGATTTCAGGATCCGGGCCTTCTTTGGCCTTACCAGGTGTACCATGAGTCAGTTCCAGATCATCATGGATCACTACACCGTTATGCTTGATCGTCACACGAGCGTTTTTGACCTTTTTACCGTCGGCATCATAACGGGCCGCCGTGAAGTCTACATCGTAAGTCTGCCATACAAGTGGTGGTAAAGCCATGTTCACGATCGGTTCTGCGATGGAGTAAATACCGCCGCACTCATTGTTCTTACCCTCGAGCCCGAAGGAATCCAAGATCTGGCATTCGTATCTCCCCTGCACATACATACCACTATTACCTCGGCCTTGCCCGCGGGCGTACGGCATGAATGGCGTTCGGAACTCCAGATGCAGCACATGATCCTGAAATTTTTCTTTGGACTCTACGTCATGACGTAGTAATTTTTCTAAAACAATCTGACCGCGTGTCCAGTTTTCAGCTGATTTAGCCGTGCCATCAAATAAAACCACTGCCGCCTTAGGAGGCTTCGCGCCCATTGTGGTACTTTGGCGATGTACTTTCTTCATTTCAGCGACAATCGTATCACCTTCGACCGCCATCAGCTTGCCATCTTTGATTGTTGCCACGGCAGTCCCTTCACCATCTTCTAATTTGAAAACAACCTGCCCACTCGCATTTAATTCGCCGTCAACATATTCAGTTTTGTCACCTCGCTTCCAACCGGCGCCAGGCAGGCCACCTGTAAAGGAAACAGCCCGGAATTTACCGTCACCCATTGCGATGATTTGCAAACCGATCTTCGTCTTTTCGCCATCTTCAATAAAATCACCAACATACTCGCCCTGAATTTGATAATCCAAAACCTTAGCGGCTTCTGTCGGGTCAATCCACTCTTTCTTTTCTTGTGCCTGAACAGACACGACACTTGACAAGGCAAAAGCCATAGCAAGTGTGAATACAACCATTTTTTTCATGATCTAATGCTTCCTTTGAAAATATTTATTCACTTCCTGGTCGGCATTGACTGTCTTACTCGTCCAGTTCCGGCCAGTTTAGGTGCTTGTGTAAAAACTTAAATGTACCAACCCCATTGATCTTATGCGGACCATCAAACCATTCAATTTCGGTTTGATCCTGTAATTTCAACAAGCCCTGATACATGAACCTTACCCGGCCAAACTCATACCCGACCCATTGATCCTTACCGACACCATCAAAGTGACCACGCTCCACCATAAAAGGACGAGGACAAATGAGGTATGCCATCTCAGCGTAGTTAAATGTTCCCCCTAGATTCCATTCAAAGATCTCATATTCGCCGGTAAACATATAACTGAAGTTGTGTTGGGTGGTTGCATTTTTGAAAACCCACTCGTTGAAGTCTGCCGAGCAAATACTGAGACAATAATCCGTAACTAACGGTGGAATACGCATGGCACTCTTGCCACCGTAGGAGAGGCCGTAGAAGGCGATACGATTTCCATCGACATTCTGAAGCGACTTAAGCCAATTCACAATTTGCTGATGTTGAGGAACGATGGTCGAGAACAATGTCTTACGTTGCGGATAGCTCTTACGCTGTAAAGTTCTGAAGCGGTCTTTGAAAATATAAAGATTCTGAGGCGCGAAAGTAATGAATCCTCGTTCCGCCAATTTGGTTGCGAAAGCAGAGTAATACTGAGAAGACTGCTCACCAATTACATCCTGAGGACGACCTTCCAGTCCGTGCTGACAAACAACAACGGGGCGTTGCTCATCTTCCCCAATCCCTTTTGGAATAGTTATCAATCCATAGGCAATCACATCTTCAAATACATCCAAAACAACTTCATAACGTGTCCACTTATCAGACTCTTCCACAAAACGAGTTCGAGGATTCATCACCTTTAGTGGAAGTTCAAAATGGCCGATCGTTTCATGTTTAAAATATTCCCGGTACGGTTCGATCGTTTTTTCGTAAGCTTCGACACTACTTGTATCCAGATCTTTGAAAAAGTCCTGTCGAATGGAAAGACTTTTTGTCAGGAGCCATTGAGTATGTGCTTCAATCTCATGTGCCTGTGCTACTTCACGAGCATTCACATCTGTCGGTTTCGTACTCAGTTTTGGTGCTGTTCCGACCGCTACAATACCTGCCTCGATAGAAATGGCCGAAGCGACGGCGTCCAATGCTGACGTAGTAGCAAAGCCTCCGTGCCCGTCACCACTAATAAATAGCTCAATACGGGTCAGATCTTCGCTGCCAATTAAGTCCTTTGCACGCTGAACTTCCGCCGCAACAACTTTTGGTTCCGGAGTATCCAGCACAGCTGGAGCTCCACCTTCACTCTTCAATTCAAACTCAGGCCCCTTAGCCGCCTCAATCACCAAATGGCGTGGAGCAACCAATGAGGCTAATTCGGCATCCCCAAATTGATCCAGGAACGCATGTACATTTCTACTGACAGGCTCCGACCACATCTCCTGGCGGGAATCAAAATAACCACTCACCATGGCCGCGTCGATTCGGGTATCTAATGCCGCACTGTAGAGTGCGAGCAAGCCCCCTTCCCCGTAGCCGGCAACCGCCACATTGGGCCCTTCTTCGGAACGAGCCTTACACCAATCCACGACAGCCAAAACCTTTTGGATTTCAAAGCCAATTAAATGTCGGCCCAACTCAAAGCTGCTGCGATATAAGAATTCGCGAGTCGTCATCTTGGCTCGATTGTTACGTGGACCATATCGACGACTAATAATGGCTGGAACAACGACGGTAAATCCACTCTCAGCAAACCGTCGTGCAAATTGCTGCTCGGCTGGAATACCTTCCGCTAAACCACTGATCATTTCCGGGGTTTGGTCAGCGTCCGGAATGGCAATCACATAGGCCCCGTTCGGCTTAGCCGGCTTTAGTAGCAAACCGATCCCGTTGATGTCCCGAACGGCCGGCCAACGTACGTTATAAGCGGTAAACAAATCACTCTTCGCAGCTTCTACTGGGCCGTCTGTTCGAGCAATAATATCGAGGTCGGTGAATGACTTCCGTTCGTCCACAACACCTGTGATTTCCGCCAGTCGTTCACGATTGGGTGCCACAGACTTGACGTACGCCTCTGCGGAACTGCTGTCACGATTCCAATATCGTGCCCGAGCGTCCATCGTTGACTCAAGCTGACGCAATAAAAAACGATCAACACCATCCACCAGATGGGATGCAATATCACCTTCCAGAGTTAACGGTTTAGTGCCTGGTAACTGCTGTGCATTAGTGACATCCACCACCAAGAGTTGGGCGGCAAGATAAAGCATAATCAATCTGGTCATCGTAATTACTCAATGAATGGTTAAACGTGTAGTTACTACTGATTCTAAAGCGTAAACCAGAGGTAATCAAAAATTACACGTGATCAATGTGGCGGAAAAATGAAAGCTCTTCCGACTGATAAGAGGTAAGTAACTTACCTGATAACGATTTCCACATCGTTATCTCCGTCTCACGCTCCCGATACTGAAGCCATGCCGGTGCATCGTGTAAAGGTGGAAACCATCCGTGGACTTCGCTGATACCCTGCTCTTTCGCAAAACAAGAAATCGATTTTGCTAATTGCTCAAGCGTGGTGGCGTCATGATCTGTGATAGCGAAGTCTTCTAAACAAGCAAGATCACCATTCTTTCTTAGATGGATATAACCCTGACGTTGACCGTTTTGAGTTAACCAGAGAAATTGATCCTTCGCATGCTTGGCGGCTAGAAATTCCCAATATTTCCGGGGCCTAAACAGGTAACAGGTTTGTCGTCGGTGATTGGCTTCATACATTTCAACCATCTGATCGAGATCAAAGGTTAGATCCAAAGGTTCAGTCAACCAGCCCTCGACTTCTGCAGGCTTAATGCAAACATTTGGAGCACTGCTTATCTGATAACCCATCCGGGCGTAATAATTTGGGTTAATATCAGAGAACAAAAGACTCCAACGCACCTCATGATTCGCCGCTTGTTCCTGTTCAGCATAGGCAATTAACCCGGCAGCATAACCACGTTCGCGAAATTCCGGATTCGTATGCACTGCCCCAATAAACATCGCAGGTTGCAAATCCCCGCCTACAGAAAGAACCATCGGGAAAACACCAAGTGACGTGACGACCATTCCGTCAAGCACACCTACATACCAAACAGCCCGCTGATGGTGGCTCGAGTTAAGTCGCCACTCGACATATTCATCCAGCGGTAAATCATTACCCCAAAACTCATAGACATTAGCAAAAGCAGCACGTTTCTCTTGAGGATTCGCACGATGATAATCCAAAGCAAGCTCAACCATCACTCAACCCTCACCTTACTTCCAAGCTTCGTTGAAAAAGCCGGCTTCAATGACTTTCCCGGGAACCTGGTCATTGGGAGGTAGAGAAAGATCGATCACTGACCAGTCCGGAAGCTTAGGGTTCTGAAGTGAGTTCGTGCGGTCATGCCCTTCGCGATGGGTTGGACCACTATTGAGAACTATATATTTCTCGCTGTTTAGCGGGTTTGGGTAGATCAAGACAGGCACGTGCGAAGCCGCATCATACTGATTCTCCTTGATCATCAGAGACTCTTTATTCCACTCGAAGGGCAATGCATTCTGTTTTTCCATGATCCGTTTTAACAACGTGTTCGATGTCGTATCACCAAACACGATCAGGTGATTGTTTCTTAAATCCTCTTCAGAAATATCTTTGTCATACTTCATCTTGGGAGTCGCTCGATATAACGTCTTCCAGCGATGAAGGAAGTGCTGCAATTCAAAGTGAACCCATCGTTCAACTGCAGGGTTCATTGATTTTTTTCCGGGCAATACAACAAGGAAAGGCGATAAAAATGCGTCGTCAATGGGACCCTGTAACCCAGGTCGTTTGACGACACCCTCCGGCGCTCGTTGGACCCGGCTCCAAGCTCCGTTTTCACCACCAGCTTTAGCTAAGTGCACTGCTTTTTTACTCTGTCCAACGGCCGGTATCTGTATGGTATGGCCATCAATTACGACCCTTGCTCCATTCAGTGATAATTTGCCGTCGAGTGTAAGTGCGGTCACATTCTTTGTGGCCAGCTTATAGGTCTGGGGCTGAATAATTTCAGCATCCACCCGACTATCCTTCCAATGTTGCTTCAGTCCGGTGACGGTAAGCCAGTGCATCTTGTTATATCGCAAAGTCTGTGTTTGCAGATGTATCTTCCTGGGGATCTCGGGCTGACCTTGCTGCACCGCTTCATTTACCAGGGCACGAATCTCGGCCAACGATTCAGGATGATAACGGTGCCCCATACCTGGCCCAATAATGTGAGGAAGCTTGGCCCCTTCTGTCTTAAACGCCCTTTCCATTATCTGGGCCGCCTGAATCTGCTTGTCTAACTCGCCGCTATAAGCAATGGTTGGCAGATTGAATAAATTGCGGACATAGTTCGGAACATCATACATCCCCCACAACGTTTGCACATATTCAGCAGGATAATCTTCCACTGGGAGCTTGATATACTCTTTGGTTTCGGCAAATCCAGCGCCGGGACCAACCGCTACCCATTGATCAGCATAGTGAGCGCCAATATGCCAGGCCCCGGCACCACCCATCGAAAAGCCCATCAGGGCAATCCGGCGGGTGTCAATTTTGTAGTGCTCGCTCACATGTTGAACACACTCGAGTACATCGATCTCACCAGCCGACTTGAATCCCATACAATGTCTGCCAAAAGGGTGAACCACAATCGCGTTTTCCGGGGTAACCTGTCCTTTACGGGTCATCCGCTGATGAATGAAATGCATATCTGTCGTTTTGTCACCTCGACCATGTAACCAGACGTAAAGCGGAGCTGGTTTACTGAAATCAAAGCCTTCCGGAATCTCCAAGCCATAAGGTTGAGGGCTATCATCGATACTTGAATAGTAACCGCGAACTACCAGACCCGTTTTTCGCGTCCAGTCTTCCTTACCGCGTGCTAACAAAGCAACACGTCGTTCAGCTTCACTAAGAACTTGTTTGGCAATGTCTATCTGAGCAGGTGAATAGAACTCACCCAGGTCCACAGCCCATTGAACACTCTTAACCAATGCCTTGACGTCAGCTGATAACGCTCCTCGCGACTGTGGCAATTCGAGTGCAATTTGCAAAGCTGTCAGGCGCGTACGAAGCAAAGCGAACACTGCTTCATCAATTTCAATACCCTGAGGCGGGATTTTATGTTGAATTGGATCCCATGCCGGCAATCCTGAACGATCCTGTGGCAACTTCATCGTGCTTAAATGAGTACCCAGTCGACGATGAAATTTATCAGGTGTTAGATTGACCGGAACCTCATCTGCCGTGCGACTTACCCAATCATCCAATTGGTTGCTCAATCTTGCTTTGACTTCCGCTAAAGTCAACTCACCAGCAATGTTCTTCAGAGAGTGAGGGTCAGCCTCGAGGTCATAAAGTTCTTCAGCCGCACGTGGATAAAGAAAGCACTGCCGCTGATGTTCGGCGAGTTTCCCTTCAGATTCCAGTGCCTGCATACTGTCGTAACTTAAACTACGAACTGCATCAGCCGGTGGTGTGGCTGGATATTCGGGGAAGGAATTGCGAATATACAAATAACGTCCGTCACGCACAGCACGGTCATGAGCTGCATAATCATGCCAGTTATGTTCCGCAAAGATGTATTCACGACTGACAGCGGAAGCATTACGCAATCCCCGTGCAAAGGATTTACCTTGAAAAGAGCCGGGGATATCTATTCCTGCCAATTCCACGAACGTGGCTGCAATATCAACACTACTCACTAAGTTCTTATTTACTTGCCCCGCCTCCACTTCCTGAGGCCACGATACGACGAACGGTGTTCGAATTCCACTGTCATACATCGTTGTCTTACATCGCGGGAACGGCCGGCCGTTATCCGCCATGACAATAAGGACCGTGTTATCAAATACTTCCTGTCTCTTCAGTTCAGCCACAACCTTACCAACGTACTCGTCCATGCGACTAACTTCGTCGTAATACAAAGCTAAATCTTTGCGTACATCCTCGGTATCGGGCAGATAGGGAGGCACGACAACTTCTTTATTTGTATGTGGCGGATCAACAGCATTTTTTGACCACCCTCGATGAGCGTCGGTAGCCGCAAACCACATAAAGAACGGCTTCTCTTTATCTCGTGCTTTCAACGTCGGAATCCACTGCTCGCAACCGCTCGGACTTCCTCCTTGGATGGAGTCAAAATGCTGTCGGGGCGCATTGCCCAAATGCCACTTTCCGGCAGCGGCTGTGTAATACCCCTCATCTCGAAGAACTTTGGCAAACGTAAGCTGATCTTCCGGCAAAGGCTGATGCAATTCGCCGGCACCGGTCGCGTGAGGATACCGGCCGGTCATAATACTACAACGACTCGGACTACACGAACTGGTGGTGAGGAATGCCAAATCGAAACGCATCCCACCTTTGGCTAAGGCATCAACATGAGGTGTACGAATGTGAGGATGACCGTAAGCACCGTAGTCATCCCAGCTTATATCGTCACCAATAATAACTACAAAATTAGGACGTTCAGCAGCCTGGCTAGAACCAACAAGGCTCAAAGTTAAAAATGTTAGAGAGATAAAAAAGAATTGTAAATAATGCATAAAACAGCGGGCTCCATTCGGTAGTTTGCGATTCGCTCTGTCAGTATACTTCACATCTCTCTGTGCTTGTGCAGGTTAGCGCAAAAATGAACCGGCAACCCTAAAGATTGACTTTTGATTTTTTCTCCGGCAAATCGAGCGCGATGGATCCAGAAAGATCTAACTCAAGAGTTCAAAGTGCGCCCGCGACTCTAAATTACCGCTCTACGGTAGACACCTTTTTGCATACGGGTAATCAAGGTGGCGTTAAAGCGTCACAACCTTTGGTGGCAATTCATACAATACAAATCTAATATAAAGTAAAGAAGACAGGTTTGAGAATTGGATGCTTTCCCTGGCTTGATGAAACGATGGCTGTCATGGACCGGATCAAGGGGAGATAAGTTTTAATATGATGAGAAAAATTAAATTCTATATCCTTGTCTGGTGCGTCGCCGTGAGCCTCGGTCTGCCAGCTCCACCAAGCTCTTTGTTTGGAGAGCAGCATAAGCAAATTTTTGTGCATTACATGCCTTGGTACGCTTCGAAACCAATCAGCGGTACGTGGGGATGGCACTGGACAATGAATAAGTTCACGCCAGAGCAAAAACCCTTGGAGCTTGCATCTCATTTCGTTCCTCAAATAGGGCCCTATGACTCGTTTGATCCCCATGCGATTGAATATCACGTTCAATTAATGAAGCTTTCCGGAATTAACGGAGTCATTATCGACTGGTACGGTGTGTCGGAATTTCGGGACTATGCCATGATCCATCGAAATACAAAAGCTCTCATTAATGTCATTAGAAAAGCTGGTTTAAAGTATGTAATTTGTTATGAAGACCAGACTATAAAACACCGAATTGAGCAAAAACAAATTGGGCCGGAACAGTCATTAGAGTATGCGCGAAAAGATTTGCTGTGGCTCAAAACAAATTGTTTTGTTGATAGCTCTTATCTGAAAATATCTAATCGTCCTGTATTATTGGTTTTCGGCCCCCAGCATCTAAAGGTAGAGAGCTGGCAGCAATTAAAGAAAAATTCAGCCATGGAACTTTTCGCCCTCCCTCACCTCAGTCAAGGCGCAAAATTCGATGGTGCGTTCGGCTGGCCCCCTGTACACGGCGGCAAAACCATTAAACGACAAGTCTGGGAATCCTATTTGGACATGCTCGAAGGCAGGTCATCAAAAGAGAAAATGATCTCCATCGCGTTTCCCGGATTTAAAGATATCTATCGTGAGGCGAATGTTGGTCCAAGTTACGGTTTTATAGATAGCGAAAAAGGGAATACCTTCAAGTCAACTTTTAACCGAGCGCAGAAAGATTCTTCCCTATTCATCCAAATTGCCACCTGGAATGATTTTGGAGAAGGAACAAATATTGAACCAACCCATGAATACGGATTGGTTTATTTAGAGTACATTCAAAAGCAAACAGATTCACATCACGATTTTCAACCTGATGACCTGAAGATCCCATTGAAGCTTTACCAACTCAGAAAATCGCACTTGAAAGACCCGTTAAAAACACACGTGTTTGATTCGTCTTCGCAAAATCTGCTCAAGGGACAAGTTGACAACGTGCGCGCGACAATCGCCGGAGAAAAAGAATGACTCAGTTACCACGCGTTATTACAGATGATGTACTTTCCGACAATCTCATCGAGCTACTTGCTGGAAAAATCGAACGCCTTCCCTGGGCAACCTTAGATGGTGGTGTGGATGAAACCGTCGACGGAATTTTAACCTTCGGGCACATGCTGGTGACAGCCGGGCATATGGCTAAGTTCCCCAATCTAAAAGTGGTTAGTAACTATGGTGTGGGTGTTGATCACATCGATGTCGAGGCCGCTCGAAATTTGAACATACCGGTTGGCAACACACCTCACGTGCTCAATGGAACCACGGCGGATCAGGCCATGACTCTACTATTGGCGGCTGGCCGTCGATTAAGAGAAGGAGATAGATACGCCCGCAGTTCTGAATTCACCTACTTTGACCCCGCCTACATGCTGGGCACGGAAATCCACCATCAAACCGTTGGGATTATTGGACTTGGTGGAATTGGTTACCAGATCGCCCGTCGTTGTGCAGCGTTCGATATGAATATCCTCTATCACAAACGAACACCGTTAGCCGACAACCCAGAAAATCTCAAACTAACGTATGTCTCGCTGGATGAATTACTACAGCAATCCGACTTCGTAGTTTGCATCTGCCCGCTGACTGAAGACACCACCGGCCTGATAGGTAAAGAAGAGTTTGCCAAAATGAAGAACTCTGCCGTGCTTATCAATGTCGCCCGCGGGCCTGTTGTGGATACTGCAGCATTAACAGAAGCACTACAACAGAGAATAATATACGCAGCGGGTTTAGATGTGACCGATCCGGAGCCATTACCCCGAGACCATCCTTTACTGTCGCTGGACAACGTAACCCTCGCTCCGCATCTGGGCAGTGCCACTATGCAAACTCGGCGCAAGATGGCTGAGATCAGTGTTGAGAATCTGCTACTTGGATTAGACGACCAAACCCTTCTTCATTCGGTCTAAAATCATCGTGTACCCTTTTATCCAGCGGGTAGGATCGATCTATCTACAAATCGCTTAGATAACTTCCCAACTCTTACTCTCTGACGCACGTAAAATCGCTTCGATCACCCTCATATTACCGACGGCATCGGTAATCGGAGTTGGTACGTCGGTGTTGTCAAGCACCGCGCGGGAAAACAGATCTCCCTGTATTCCATATTGATCACAAATATCAAAAACGATCTCTTCAATTTCACCACATGATTTCTGATGCCACATTTTGCAGGGAGCATCTGGTGGAGCATTGAATGGAATTTCGATTTCAATCCGACCCTTGTCACCATAAATATTGACTCGCTGGTAAGGGGCTAACTGAGTCGAACAGGTGAAGGTCGAGGTCCCATTACCAAAATCCAAAATGGCACTCGATAAAACATCGGTTCCAAATTCTGAATGGAATTCTGCAATTCCACTCACTCGAGTCGGTTCACCGCCAAAAATAAAACGCGAGACGCTGATCGGGTAACAACCAATATCCATCAAACCACCACCACCGATGTCTGCCATATTACGAATATTGTTCGGATCATCATTGAAATAGGAGAAAAAAGAATTGATCGTTGTCAGGGTTCCGATACCGCCACCGCGAACAATTTCACGAGCTTTCTGCCACTGTGGATGGTGGCGATACATGAAAGCTTCCATACATTTCAAATCAGGATGAGCCGCCGCTGCATCTACTAACTGCTGACCCTCTTCACTGGTCAAAGCAATTGGCTTCTCACAGAGAACGTGCTTACCGGCTTCTAAGGCCTGAATGGAAACCGGAACATGCAAATGATTTGGTAGCGGATTATAGATCGCATCAATATCCGGATCTGCCAGCAACGCTTCATACGAACCATAGGCTTTTGGAATTCCTAATTCCGCCGCCGTTGCCTCCGCCTTTTCCTGTGTCCGAGAGGCAATCGCAACAATATCACAGTACTGAGCTTGTTGCATTGCAGGGATTACTTTTTCAGTACCAATCTTTGCCGTACTTACAATTCCCCAACGAAGTTTATCTGACATAACGCTATTTGAATCTCACTCCTCATGCGAGTTAATTTTGAGTCATCTATTGCCACTCATTGTAAGATTTGCGATATAGAATGCCAGCGGGCATCGCAGGTCTACTGAAAGCGAATACCAGATTTCAATTGATAACCGCGTAAAAATTCACCGGCTGTCATCACCCGTTTACCAGCTGGCTGAACCTCTAATAGCCGAATACTTCCTGACCCACACGCCACAACGAGGGTGTCATTTTCAGCAATAATTACTTCTCCTGCAGAATGTCCTTCAGGTTCTGAAAGTCCCTCTCTCTCAATCGACTCAGAAATTGACAGTTGCGAAATAATCAAACGCATCGGCTGTTTCCCCCGATCCCATACCGTAAAACTGCCCGGCCAGGGCTGGACACCATGATGATTATTCAGAATCTCTTTCGCACTCTTTTTCCAGTCGATCAATCCATGGTTCTTCGTAAGGCGTGGAGCTTTGGTTATACCAGCCGGGTCCTGAATTTCACCAATCGCTGTCTGCTCATCCCACTTGTCCAGCAATCTAATTGCCTGAAGGACTGCTGGCGCCCCCAGTGTTGCAAGCCGCGTTTCCAAAGTCTCAGCATTATCGTTCGCCTCAATCGGAGTCTCCATCTGAACCAATGAGGGACCGCCATCCAATTTAGGGGTCATATGAATGACCGTGATACCTGTGGTTAACTCACCGTTAATGACTGCCCACTGCACAGGTGCTGCCCCCCGGTATTTTGGCAAAAGGGATCCATGAAGGTTAATCCCGCCAAAACGAGTCGTTGCCAGTGCCTCACGGTTGAGAATCTGACCATAGTCACAGACAACCATCAAGTCTGCCGCATAAGACTGTAATTGTGCTATCGCATCCGGAGTATTGATTGATTCCGGCGCCCATACCTCGATGCCAACCGACTCTGCAACTTCACGCATCGGATTTGAAGGAGGTTGTTTTCGGCCTCGGACGGGTCTTGCAGGTCGAGTCACAACGATAGGGACATCATGCCCATCCCTCAGGATCGCCTGAAACATCGGAACAGCAAATGGCCCCGTCCCCATAATGATCAATCGCATGACTTGTGTATCCGTCAGTTACTTACAGAACTTTGCTTCCCATTCAGCTAACTTTTGATAGACTGCCTGTTCATCAGGAATGAGTCCATCCGTTAACTTGGAACGGTATTCAATCTCGAACTCCTCGATCTCACCCTGAATTGCCTGAAGGTTATGCTCTACCATTCGGTCAGTAAACATCACTCCATCCAAATGATCTGTTTCATGCTGAACCACCCGGGCCATAAAATCGTCCAGATCCAGACTGATAGCTTGACCGTCAATACTAAATGCTTCGACGTGAATACTCTTGGCACGATTTACCGCGCCGTAAACACCTGGCAAACTTAGGCACCCTTCATCAGCGACCTCATTGCCTGTTCCTTTGCTAATCACTGGATTAATGAATACAAATTCTTCACCCTCGCCCTCGGCACCACTGGGATTAGCCACAAATAACCTTAATGGCAAATTAACCTGGTTGGCAGCTAAACCAACGCCTTTAGCCTCATACATTAACTCAAACATTTCAGCCACAATCGCTTTCAATTCAGCATTGATGCGCATGACCGGCTTCGACTCATATTTTAAAGTGGGATGTGGATGGGTGATGATTTCCATGATTGAATTCGAACTGACTAAGGTGACTTCCTCTAACGTTTCGACCTTTAGAACTTAGCATTGATGCATCTTGGCTGAAAGTCCCCGGGGAACCGCCTTCGGGTTCCGGAAGAAATATGCAACGGAAAATCTTTTTGAATAGTTCCATACATAAACTCTGATTGATTCGTTCTTCGAATCTGATTTTCCATCCCTATAATAGAAGCAACCGCCAATCCACATTAATTTCACTGGCAAAACCTTGTGACAAAGTCCGACGTATCAACAATCGAAGAACCTCTTTCTGATCGTTCTCCTCTGGAAGGCAGTGAGCTACCGGAGAATCAGGGAGAATTACTTGCCGATCTCAGTGACACCGATGAAATGTTCTATTACGAAAACGGGCATAATTCAGCGGTCTTCATCTCAGCCGGAATACACTGTTTGATTTTTGTTCTTTTGATCTACACCTGGAAAACGACGTTCTTCAAGGGAGCGGCGGAAGAGCAAACGGCGGAGGGTGGCATTGTATTAGTCAACAACTCGTCTGAAAGTCCGACCTATCATCAAAATCCAAACGAACAGAATATGCAGGACACCTCTCAGGCCGCGGCATCCTTAAGCGAACTTGTCGAGGAAGCCACTCAGGAAGATGCCTTTTCAGATTTAGAGCTACCGGGTGGCCTGCCTGATGCCAGTGCGCAGCCCGTAATCGAAACCAATGGTAGTAGCGAGAGTGCACTGCCAACACTGGAAGAGTTAACCAATAATAAAACTTCAACCGGCGGGGATTACGGAAAAGTTGAAACCGGCGTTTTTGGTATCAAAGGTAAAGGCTCTCGGTTTATCTATGTCTTTGACCGATCTGCCTCCATGTCTGGCTATCAGGGCCGCCCAATCGATGCGGCACAGCAACAACTACTTGCGAGCCTGGAAGATCTAAAGGAAAACCATCAATTCCAAATTATCTTCTACAACGAATATCCTTCCATTTTTAATCCATTTTCCCCATCTCCACCCAAGCTGCTGTATGGAAATCCCCTCAACCGCAAACAAGCTGTTGAGTTTGTTGAAAACATTGAACCAAGCGGACAGACCAATCACATTGCCGCTCTTAAAATTGCTCTCAACATGAAGCCAGACGTTATCTTTTTTCTGACCGATGCAGATGAACCTCAATTGACAACCGAAGAACTCGCCTTCATCACAAATCGCAATGACGGAGTAGGTGCCTCAATCAATTGCATTCAATTTGGTGTCGGAAAATATCTGGGCGCCAAGAACTTTTTAATGCGACTAGCAGATCTCAATGGTGGTCAATACAGCTATGTCGACTTGAATAAACTCCGGTCGATACGTTAACCTTCCGTTTTGAACTTCAGGAATCCGTGGTAGTGAATATGGGCAGGCAATCTAATTCCGGACGAAGCTTACTAAGGCTTGGTGTCATCAGTTTCTACTATGCTATGCTTGCCAGCACTATTCATGCGCAGACACCTTCACCGGACGTTGTAACCATCTTCAACAACAAAACCAAGAAGATGCAAACGTACCGAGGTACTATCGTTAGCTATGACTACGATGAGCTCAAACTGCAATTAGTCTCCGGACGAGAACAATTAGTGCCTTCCTCTCAAATCAGTAATATCTCTAGCAAGTGGAATGCGGACTATATTGCCGCTGAAGGCTATATGTTTGAACGACGATTTGAGCGGGCATCCATCAGTTTTCGTCAGGCGTATAGCAAGGAAGCTCGCCAATGGGTTAAACATCGCATCACCGCCAAAATTATTCAATGTGAACAGAATATGGGGGATTGGCATAAGGCTGCCAATCAATTTTTCGATGTTCTACTAAGCCAGCAATCGAATACCCCTTATTTAACGGCGGCACCAATCGTGTGGCATCCGCTCACCTCTTCCGGTGAACTACTTCACCGAGGGCGCGAATTAATGAAAGCTGAAAATCCACTTAAACAACTCGTGGGAGCCAGCTGGTTATTCTCCTCACCGTATAACGATGAGGCCCTGATTCTGTTTAAGCAACTCGAGCAACACTCAGATCGGTCGATTGCACTGCTGGCTGCGGCTCAGCTTTGGCGCAGTAAGACAGCATTAGCCAAGCCCGAGGATGTTACCTACTGGGATCAGGCGGTCACAGAACTCCCGAAAGAACTCCGCGCGGGACCTCTTTACATTGTGTCGCTGATGAAACGCCGACTGGATATGGAAGAAGAAGCCGTGCTGACCATGATGCGAATACCTATTCTATATCCATCCCAGCATCATCTTGCATCCGAAGCAGTTCATGCAGCGGTCAAGGAATTGATGGATATGGCTCAATACGATGAAGCACTCAACTTATGCAAAGAATTGGCTGCAAATTACAGTGACACCACCGCAGGTACTCAGGCAAAACGATTAGAATCGTCTATCCATTCACGTATCAAAGCACGCAATGCAATAAAACAGGAAGGAGATTCGTCGTGAGGCGATTTAACTGGCTAACTACGATAGCTGCCACGGGCTTGGTTTTCGGACTTATGTTTCAGGTAAAGGCTATCGCACAGGACGGAGTCCCATCCAAAGTCCAATCAACTGGTTTTACGGATATCATCTTTTCCGGAGGGATTACCGGACTGGCGATTCTGATTCTGTTGCTTTGCTTGTCGCTGACAGCACTGTATCTGGTAATCGATCATTTACTGACACTTCGTGCCAAAGACATCATGCCTACCGGATTAGGTGTACAGCTTAGAGAACTGTTGATTGCTGGTAAGTACCGCGAAGCCGATACCTTGTGTCGAGAGAATCCCTGTGTTTTGACGTTCGTTATCAGCCATGGGCTGGGTGAAATGGAAGGTGGCTGGGAAGCGATAGAAAAAGCGATGGAAGATGCCATGGCAGAGCAGTCAGCCCGGCTCTTTCGAAAAATCGAGTACCTCTCAGTGATTGGCAACATCGCACCAATGGTAGGCCTGCTCGGTACTGTTACTGGAATGATCTTTGCTTTTCAACAGGTCGCAACCACGCAAGGCGCTGCTGGCGCTGGAGATCTTGCCGAAGGGATTTATCAGGCTTTGGTAACCACTGTTGGTGGATTAATTGTCGCTATTCCATCTCTTGGAGCATTTGCGATCTTTAGAAATCGAGTCGATCACTTAGTTGCTGAAGCTTCTTATGTAGTTCAACATACGATCGCCCCTATCAAACGGCGAGCTCGTGGTACGACCGCTCCAACACCACCCACTCCCTCTCCTAAGCAAGACTAAATAGAGATTATTAGTTAATCGGTAGTTGTTCACGATGCAAATTCCAAGCTACGCCAGATCGAAAGAAGTCGGCTTTAATATGACGCCCATGATCGACGTCGTATTTCTGCTGATCATCTTCTTTCTTGTTTCCAGCCATTTGGCAAAGCAGGAAGCTCAGATGGATATCGACCTGCCGAATGCTGAGTCAGGTCTGGAATCCGAACCAAGCACGAATCCTCGGATTGTGATCAACGTCACTCGTTCCGGACAACTCCTAATTAGCGGGCGCCGAGTTTCCGAAGCACAAATCGAGGATAGACTGGCGGAGCATGTCACCAACAACGGAGCAAATATCGAAGTTCGAATCCGTAGCGACCGCCTGATTCCCTTTGTTCAAGTAAGACCTGTCATGTTGGCATGCGCCAAAATGGGGATCTGGAATGTGTCGTTCTCTGTCTATCCAACGGACGAAGGATAACAGCAAATGAAACGCCCATCCATTTTTAACGGCGGTCGCCGAGAATTAGAAATCAAAATGACGCCGATGATCGACGTCGTGTTTCTCCTTTTGGTATTCTTTGTTTGGACTGCTAGTTTTCAGGCCGTCGAGTATCTGCTGCCAAGTTCTTTAAGTCAAAAACAGGGGTCGGGACAAACGGTTAATCTGGACCAACCACCGCCGGAAATCGAGTTTGAAGATATCGTTGTTCGTATTTCCTATGTGGACAAGCGCCCCGCCTGGTCGGTCAATGGCCAGCCAATTGAAAGTCTCAACGATGTCCGCGAACGATTAGCACTAGTGGCTGACATCAAAACAGATTCACCTGTGATTCTTCATCCGGACGAATCCGTCCCTGTGGGAAACGTGATTGACGTCTACGATGCCACTCGTCTGGCTGGCTTCACACAAATTCAATTCGCCATTGCTGAATGAAAACTGTCATCCTAACCATTTTGATATTCCTAACTGCCCACGGCACAGCGTTGGCAGATCCGCAGGATGATAGATTGATGTTGGAAGGGCTTCAGCAACGCGGACTCTTCTCCCTGATCGAATACCAGTGTAAAGTTCGGATTGAATCTCCGAATAGCACTGATCGAACCAAAATGGTGTGGACGGTACATCTAATTAACTCAGTTTCCCAACAGGCACTTCGGCAATCAGCTGATGAACGAGATAAATTTTGGAGCCATGCTCAACGTCTTGCCGAGAAATACGTGGAGAGCGATCCGGATCATCCATTTGTCTTGCCAATAAAGCTACAAGCCGCACTTGCCTTGACGGCCGATGGTGAGTTACTACGACTTGAGTCAATGATCTCCAAGAACGCTGGCGTACAACGTGAGAAGTCTAGAGAGAAATTACGACTGGCTGCCAGATCGCTCACTAATCTGAATAATCAAATCAACGACTTTCTACCATTAGTTGGCCAGAATGCGACGGAGGATACTCCTTCACAGACCGAATTGTTATCTCTGCAGCAAAATCTGCAGTACCATCTGGCAAGAGCTTATCGCAATCAGGCGAACACCTACGCAGATGGTACGAACGATCAAATTGCCTCACTCCAACGAGCGGTGACCGCCCTCAATAAACCTCTCACTCAATTGTCGGACGAAGATCCCCTTGTGACAGCGATCCATCTGGCACTCATCACTTGTCAGCGTGAACTCAAGCAATTTGATCTGGCAAAAATGACGGTTGAAAAACTGCGGCGCCTTGCATTGCCGGCCAAAGATCTTATGAAACTCCGGGCGGAAACTGTGCGGCTGGCGCTGGCTGAACGGGATCTGGAAACTACCCTGGAATTGCTTAACAAGCCTCGCGAATCTAATCGAATTTTAGTTCCCGAATACGACCTGGCCTTTCTCGATGCGTTCATTTATTTCTGGGACAAAGCTGCCAAAGAGCAAAACACTAATGGTGCAGAGAACTACCAGCAGCAAGCAGTGCTAACCGTTAAACATATCGAACAGACCCATGGTCCTTATTGGGGAAGAGTCGCCGAGTTACAGCTTTTGAAACATGCCGGCATGAACGGTGACAGTACTAATTTGGTAGTGCTTGAACGCACTGCAGACAGTCTTTACCGTAAGGATAAATTAACCGAAGCCATTGATGCTTACGACGCGACAGCTGAAGCTGCTCAAAACGTCGGGAACAATGATTTGGCGTTTCGAGTTCTCTATAAAGCAGCACTCATCGAACAGAAACGTAACAATCTCGAGGCATATATAGAACGACTAACAACCACTGGCGTTCAATTACGTAACCACCCTCAGGCAGCGGCAGTACATATGCTGGGAATTCAGTCTGTCATCGAACTCCTTAATCAAGATGCCTCACGTCAGCAGGAATTTGAAACACTTTTGACTGAACATCTCACTTATTTTGACTCCGGAAGTACGGTAAATCAGGCTGCTATCTGGCTCGGAACTCTGCAACAACGACGCCAAAGCTATGACGAGGCGATTGAAAGCTACATGGCCGTCCGTCCTGATTATGAAAAATATACGACCATCATTCAAAACCTTGAAGTCTGCTGGATAGCCAAGCTCCGACAAGACAAAAGCGAAAACCAACTGAACGATGCAAAGGCCCTAACCGACTATCTGCGTTCATTGATCTTTGACAAAGACGATAACGCGCCTCAAAAATGGACGGATGTTCAAAGATATGCCGCTACGGCACTTGCCGGAATGCTGGTCACTTATTCCAACGATAACTATAAAGAAGCGGAAGATTTACTCGCATCAGCAAGTACAGAAAACGCCAGTGAAGAATGGCTAGCCATTGCCAGTTCATTACAGATCGTTTCGCTTGCAGCTCAGGGTAAAGCCACCGCCGCTCGCGAACATATTGATAAACTGGGATCCAATAAGCCAAGTCAGTGGATGCAGATGTTAAAACAGCTGCAAACAGTAGGAACCGCGGCTCCCGAGTCTACCCGCATCGTCATCGCCAAAATCCAAATCGATCTCTTCGAGAAAATGTCGCCAAAATTAGTCGGTGTAAAACCTGATTTCCGAACAGAATGGGATCTCCTTAAAGCACAAGCCTATATGCAGTCCGGGAACCTGAAGGAAAGCATTGACCGCTATAAAGCATTGTCCCTTAAAAACCCTCGCCACGGTTTAATACAGCTACGCTACGCAGAAGCTCTGACTCAAAGCAATAACCATTTTGAAGAGGGCTTAGTTCAGTGGCGCCGAGTCCTGCAGGGGAATCCACCCAAGAGCGACCGGTGGTATCAGGCCAAGTTTAACATCGCGTCGTTATACCTAAGAAATGGCCAATCAGACGAAGCGAAAAAACAAATTCGCTACCTAGAAGTCACTAGCGGTTTTGGCACTTGGGAAAGACGATTTCAAGCACTCTTAAAGCAGCTAAATTAAAGAGAATTAAACCAACGCCAGGTTATCACGATGAATGACTTCATCGTACGGACACTGCCCCAGAATCTGCTGAAACTCTTCGCTGCGGTGACCACGTATCTTGTGCAGTTCATCAGAATTGTAATTCGTTAGACCACGAGCAAGTTTCTGACCATTTAAACTGCACAGCTGAACAACATCACCTTTGTTGAAGTGTCCTTCCAGGCTGGCAATGCCAATCGAGAGCAAACTACTGCCTCCCTGCTGAATAGCTGCGCAGGCACCATCATCAAGTGTAATCGTACCCTGTGGCTGAGCTGAGAATCGCAGCCACCGTTTCCAGGGTGAAAGCGTCTTACCTTCTGCGACAAAAAGTGTTCCCAGCATTTCACCAGCTAACACCCGGGAAAGTACATCCTCTTCACGACCATTCGCAATGACAGCATTTTCGCCAGCCAACGTAACCATACGTACCGCGTTGAGCTTGGAACCCATTCCCCCTGTTCCCAGACCACCTGACGATTCCTGAACATAGCTTGAAATAGTTTCGTCAAACGACGTCACTGTTGAAACAAGTTCTGAATCCTCTGCGTTCGGACAACCGGTATAAAGCCCATCTACGTCAGACAAAATAATAAGTAGTTGAGCACCTAAGAGATTGGTGACCAGTGCCGCGAGTTGATCATTATCACCAAAGGTCGTCTGTAATTCGTCGACAGAAACCGTATCATTTTCATTGACCACAGGAATAACACTGAGTTCGAGCAATTCCAGAAGTGTATTACGAACGTTTAGATAACTGACTCGATCGTCCAGTTCGTTAGCGGTTAACAGGACCTGAGCCGCGACACGGCCATGTTCGTTAAACAGCTTTTGATAGGTCTGCATGAGATCGGTTTGTCCGACAGCGGCAATCGCCTGTAGTGTCGCCACATCGGTTGGTCTGGCTTGCATTCCGAGACGATGCATTCCGGCGCCAACAGCACCACTAGTAACAAGCACAATCTGGCGACCACTTTCAGCAACCGCCGTTAACTGTTCAGCCAGAGAGCCAATTCGGTCTAGATCAAGGTTACCTTGCTGGTCCGTTAAAACGCGCGTACCTACCTTGACGACAATTTTCTCTGCCGTGGCCGTCACTTCCTGACGCAGTAAGTCGCTCATTAAATTTACCCAACCTGTTACAGATTACAGCTTTTCGCCATTCCAACGCTGAAATGCTTCGAGGGCTGGAAATTCAGGCAACCCCAAATCATTGAACTTCTTAGCGGTTGCTTTGTTCCGATCTTCTGCTCGTTCCCAGAATTCACGAGGGTCCGATCCGGGGAAGAGGGCTTCATCCTTTTGGCTTTCGTGCTTAAAGATTGCCGTTCGTTTGGTTTGCTGATGCCCCGGGCTCAGGGGCACACTCAAATCAATCTCGTGAATTGCGTATTCATGCCAAGCACCACGATAAAGCAAAACTTCCGGAACTTTGATCATCCGTTGCTGTAGGAGTTCAATCGCACTAAAGATTGCTTCAGCACAGACCCGATGAGTTCCATGTGGATCGGAGAGGTCACCCGCCACAAAAATCACATCCGGATCCACCGATTCCAACAGTGACACAATAATCGAGACGTCCACTTCACCGACGGGATTCTTTTTCACGGTACCGGTTCGATAAAACGGTAAATCCAAAAAGTGAAGATGCTTTTCTTTACAACCGACTACAAATGCTCCTGCCTTAGCTTCACTCCAGCGAATAAGACCTTTGATCTTGAGTACTGCATCGCTGTCAGCATGACCTGCTTGCTTATTTTTCAGGTCATCCGCGACCCGATGTTCAACGTCGACTGACTTCTCATTCTCGATACCAAACAGATGATTATATTCTGTGACCAAGTCCGCAAGACGCTGGGCATCCTCATCGAACACTGCAATATTACCGCTGGTCATATAAGCAATATGTGTCTCATGGCCTTCTTCGTTAAGACGAATCAACGTCCCACCCATGCTAATCACATCATCATCGGGATGAGGACTAAAGCAGATCACTTTTTGATTTGGCTTCTCCATAACCTGATCACAAATAGTTCCCTGAACCAAATTGAACACTCGGCGAGCAAGTGTATGAGAAGGGCCATGATGTCTCAGTAACTGGTGTAGATTGTGTGTTCGGAAATCATCGTCGTCCAATTTCAACAAAGGCTTGTCTGTTTGTTCAGACAACCAGACCATTGCACGAATCACCATGGTCTCATTCCATTCGACTCCACCTAGCGTCCAGGGAGTTTCGATCGCCTCCAACTGACTAGCCGATGCCGAATCGAGATAAACGTTCGTGTTGCCATGATCCTGAAACAAACTAACAGGCACTTTATTCGTGACCGGGCCTTCCGCCAGTGCTGTCACGACT
>PAAT01000166.1 GCA_002698965.1 Rhodopirellula sp.
CTCTTACAACCTCCACACCCTTATAATGGCTGGAGCGGCTAGGCTCTCTACTGCTGAGACCACCTGTTCTTCTATTTTTTCAGAAAGGACTCTGCTTGTGTTGAACGATATGCCAGCCAAGTCGAGGGCACAATGGATCACTTCGTGAACTAGCGTAGCTCTGAACAGCTGTCGGTCCCTTAGGACGCTAACGTGGATGTTTATGCACCGCATTTCGGGGTCATACTCAGCGAGACGACCCGGCATTTCTTCTTTAATGTGGACTGGGATGCGTATACCAGCCACATTGATATGATTTGGGGGTTGTATAGTGGCCATTTTCTCACATCCAAGTGGTTTGTAGGCTTGATTTACCCGTGTAGGACTCCTCAAATCGCCTTAATTCCTCGTCTAGAAGGTCTACTTTACGCTCATTCATGCGCTTATCAGCGTCCTGAGCCATCTGTTCTGTCCAATATGCGACTGCCATACTGAGTGCATCAAGGCGGTCATCCTGCGTAATGGCCCCTCTTTGGTTCGTTAAGCGGGACATCTGGTAGATTAGCTGGTATTTCAGCTGTGATTCTAGCGGATACGTCTGTGCGCTTTCATAGTCATGTTGTATGACTTTCGGGTCAACCACCAGCCTGTGCTGGTTCATCACGGGTTCTAGGGTGTCGATGATTCTTTTCTCTTTCTGGATGTTGTGTCTGACTTCCTCGATGGTGCATGGGTGAATCTTGGTAAGGATGGGCTTGAAAAGCTCCACGAACATCCCGTCCCCGAAGTTACTTTCGACCACGATGAAGTTCACCTTCTGTTGTTTGGCCTTTATTGAAAGGGCCTTGAGGACCTCGTCGCTATATCCGCCTTGGAGACCCCCGGCATCTACCACGTAGAGGTATCCATTGAGCATCTTGACGATGGCGTATCCGGTCTCATCCTTGCCCCGTCCTGAGGGGTCGATAGCCATCACAGAGCCTGTGTATGGGATGTAGTCCCCAAGGACTTCCATAGGGCGGTAGAATCTGTCCCCTGAGAGCGCCACATTGGGCACAGAGGAGTCCCACTCCAGTTTAGGGTCTCTGGCCCACACAAGCTTCTCCGGGGCCACCTCGGGGTCCACAGACATCACTATGAGGTCGCTGGTCTTCAGCGGGAACCTCTCGATGTCGCTCAGGCGGGTATCCAGCATGAACTGCATGGCGAACCCGGTGCGCCCGTAGGAGGCTTCTCGCTCCGCTAGGTCGATGTCAGAGAACCTCAGGGGCTCTGTGGTGTCCCCTACCCTGCTCTCATCAACACACAACTCACTAACACACCCGTCATACCCAGTCTCATTGACCTTTTCTGTGATGTATTTAGCAGGCCAAATGCGTTTTTTGTATCCCCGCTCAGTGAGCTTGTTGTAGATTGTGTCCTCGCACTGTGGTGTTCCAAGGAACAATATCTTGGAGTCAGTATCGGGCTTGATAATTGCGTCGAACTCCTTGACCTGTTCGCCAAGCTTGTCGCGCATCCCTTGGGTGGCGCTATTGCCCACCACCTCAATGTCGTCTGCGACGATGATGTCAGCCCGTGAGCCCGTCAGTTGAGACGTGACTCCCAAGGATTTGACGGAGGGGGCGTGGGAGGCTGGCGCGGGTCCGACGTCAAAGCTGATTTTAGAGAATCTTTGTTTTTCACTTGGTCGCAAATGAGCGAGAAGAGGCAACTCATGGATGAGTCTAAGTGTAAAAGTGCTGAAATCGTCTGCTCTTGTTTTTGACGCAGAGACAACAAGGATGTTTCTTCTTGGGTCGAGCAAGAGCTGGTGGACAACGAATGCAGAGCATATCCAACTTTTACCGACTCCCCTAAAGCCTTCGATAATAGCTCGTCTATCTCCTTTTTGCATGTAATCAGCGATTTCATATTGAATAGTAGTTGGGTCTGGTAGGTTAAGCTCTTTCCATACTATGTATAGAAAATTGCGAAAGTCTTTCAGCTTATCTGGGACTTCCATAGGTTTACTTGTTGTTTCCCCTGTTTTTCTTCTTACTCTGAATCCTCAGGTTAGAGCGTTTGTTATTCCTCGGGTTGCGGTCCTTGTGATGAACATCCTTGCCCTTCAGTTTACGCTTACCCTTCTTTTTTATCATCATGCGTCTCGCCTTATTGCGGCCAGCGCGCCTTTTCTTTTGGCGCTTACGCTTGTGGTAAGTGTCGTATTCTCTTCTGTAATTTCTTTTCTTAGCCATTTGCTGCCTCGTCGAAAGGTAAGATTTTCACAAGATTCTCCATCGGGTTGTCCTTCGACAGACCCGCATGGATTCCATTGTCCTTCAAAAGCTGTCTGGCGGCGTTCAAGTCACTTGGAGCTGCCTCTCCTGACTCAATACGAGAGATAAACTCGTTAATGAGTAGGCTCTGGAGGTCTTTAAGACGTTCCTCTTGGTTGTTTATTTCTTTCTCCATTCTTTGTAAGTCTTTAATAGTAAATAGCATAGGGTGGTAACCCCTACGGCAATACCAACTACCATATTGAGTTCAGTCAAAGTAAACGACCCTAGCATCCCAATGATGCCTATGGCCGCTGGAAAATGCGTAGATTCCATCACAACGAGGCTATTACAGTTAAGGTTGGTGCGCTAAGAAGCGTAGATTCCACGCTAGTGTCATCACCCCCGCCGCCTGAGGCTGCATCGTCGTCCCATAGCATCAGCTGATTAAGCTTCACGTTACGGATGTCTGAGCCATTTACCCAATGCCTAGCCGTAAGCTTAAGGTAGCGATTGGCTCCCCAAGAATCAATAGCGCCATACACTGCTCCTCCTGATTGATAATCACTGTCAATAGGGATAACCCATTTAAAAGAGGCCCTGTCTCCGTGTTGACTTGAGTTACCTATTCCAAACTTCGCATTTGTAACTTCAGTATACGAGCCATCAGAAGCTCCTCCAGCCTCTCCTAGCCAAAACTTGAACATACCAAAGGAATTAACAAAAGTGTCATCTCTGCTAATAGTGAAGTTTAGCTCATAAGAAACCCATTTAGTTCCTGAGGGAGGGGTGTAATTGAACAAAGAACCACTCACAGTCTCGTGAGTACCAGTGAGCACTTGTGCAGCTGCGTTAGGGAATATATGAGTCCCAACACCAGTAGATTTCGTCACAGTGTGCCCGTCACAAGGACCTGAAATATACTCCAGAATAGTTCCCGGCGCTTTTGCCGATAAGCCAGTCCCCCCTTTAGTAAGAGGTAGGATACCCCCAAATTGAGCCCCAGCTAGGTTCAATGTAGTCGCGTTCAAGGTTACCGCCTTACCACTAAGGTCCAACGTAGAAGCCAACGCCGCTGCTCCAACAGCTCCATCATCAATCTTAGCCGCTGTGACCGAATCATCTACTAACTCAGGAGTATCGACCGAATTGTCGGTCATATGCGATAATTCAACCGAATCCGCTGTAAGCGTTGTAGCAGCCGCTTCCCCTGTCGTATTTGCGTCCTCAGCTACCTCTTGAGCCGCAAATAGACCTTGTCTGTAAGCGTTGTCCAAGTCTGCTTCAGCAATTCGTGAGCCTGCTTGGAAGTCTACTAAAGGAGATAATGAAGTGGCCCTGTAGATTCTCAAAGTGTCTCCTTCAGCCGCACCTGCTCCCCCACCTGAAGTGGCTACATTAGGAGCCGCTTCTAGGGTGACGATTTTCGTGGTCGTATTTACACTGGATACAACTATTGGGTGCCAAGTAGAACTTACTTTAACACGCACCTCGATGTCTCCGGTGTTGATGTAGTCGAATGTCCAAGGACCGTGGTTTACGTTATCCACCCCATTAGTGCCTGAAGCAGCCGCTCCTAGAGTGATTTCTGTATATGATTCTGCCATTTTTTCTGGGGTTATTGTTGTAAGGTTTGGTAATAAGCCTGTCTCAATTCCGGGTACTCTTCCATCACTTGGTTTTTAGCGTGGTCTGAGTAGAAATTAAGTATTTTAGCTATAGCTCTCTGTCTTGGATGCGTCTTCCCAATAGTCATGTCTGTAGCCGGGGGAAGAGCTTGGTATTTAGGGCTCTCAATTAACGCCCTAATAGACTGCCTAGCAGTTCGCCCTCCAAGATTCATAGTAGAAAGCAGCTCTTGATGCCTGTCGTACGCTGACTGACCTCCGTTAGTGTTTCTGAACTTCTTAGTGTCCAACACGCCGCTCCATATAGAGGGTCTCTGCAAGAACCCTTTACCTATAGAAAGAAGCTCTAAGTCAACAGGGTCTGTTGAAGAGGGAACTTGCTGACCAAGACCAATAAAAGAAGGAAGGAACGGTCCTGTCTTCTTTATCTTTTCTCCCAGCCAGTTCCTTCTGGGTTCCAGTCTAGCCGACGTCACAGGAGTCTCAGGCATATCTGGGCGCATATAGGCTGGGACTTTCTTCATCACATGGTCTAGCAGCTTACGAGCCTCATAAACTTGAGGGTCTTTTTCTACTAGGTTTTCTGTCCAAGTAAGCCCCGTAGGAACGAACCCAGCTCCGATTTTCGCTAGAAACTCAGGGGCCTTAGTAAGGTCCTTGAAAGTTTCCATAGTTTCGTAAAGCCCCTCTACATAAGACCCGTTAGTGATGTTATTAGTGAATGTCATTGTGATGATTGCGGCTATCTTAGACATAGCCTGCATACCTTCTTCTACCTCTGAGTCAGTCGCAATCATACCCATCGCTTCGTCGTCTCCCAATAAAGCAGGAGTCATGTGTACGATATCAGCAAATATACCTATAATAGTAGCAAACGGGTCCATTCTTTGGTAGCTAACCCATTTAGCGTCTTCTCCTTCACCAACTAGAATAGACCAAGGCTTCTTTCCAGCAGCATCCCACGCAGCTTTAGCCGCTCTAGATTCTGGCTCGGAACCTGTAATACGTTCCTGAATAAGCTCTATAGTGTACAACGAACTTGCCGTCATCATAGCAGCGGTAGTCAGTCTTCCGTGGTGCTCAGCTGCGGCTACCGTACCAGCTTGCGCTTGCGCGTGTAGGTGCTCTTTCGCCATAGCCTCAGAAAACGGCATATCACCGTATTGCTTTCTTAGCTGCTTTTGCCAGCCAGAGCCGTGACTTTTCTTAAAGTGAAGACGCTTTAAAGCTTCTTGGTTTACTCTGTTTTCATAGTCACCCTTTGATTCGTTTTCGCGCTTCCTTTGCTTGAGATACTGATGCGCTTGCTCGTGCTCCATAACAAAGTTTTCAAAATCTTCAGGGGTTTTGAAGTGCTTGTCATCTAGAGGCTTTACCCCCGGAACCACGTTAGGACCATCCGCTCTCCAAGCTTTACGGTCATACATCTCTTTGATTCTAGCTTTGTCTATGTGGATTGTTCCAGTAGGTCCTTCGCCATATCTAATAAACGCGGGAGCTTGATGTCTTCCGTCTCCCTTCTTTAAAGGTATTTCTTCCTCAAGCACTACAGGTTCGTTCCACTCTGACTTTTCGTATCTTTCCCTAGCGTCCGCTGGAAGCTCCATCCCGGTGTCTTGTCCTCTTGCGGCTTTGGCGTAACGATTAGTGTTCATTATCGCCTGCTCACTGCCTACCGTAAATCTGTTAAGATTAGGACTCAAAGCGCTATAGCCGCCGGGTCTGCCTCTTTTATCCAGCACATCCTGAACATCAAATGCTTGATGTGCTTTGCCCCATCCGGGTAGCGGGATTACCCTGCTCATGGCGAACGTAAGGATATTTGTCGGGGTTCTAACAAAGGGAATAGCGAACGAAAGCCAAGGGTGCGCCATAGCTGTTTTAGAAACCCACTTAGCAAATGGATGAGAAGGATTGTTTGTGAAAGTGTTAACCAAAGACCAGTCGGTGGCTCTGTTAACTAGTAAGTCTCTCTGCTCTGTAGTCCGGTAGACAAAGCCGTCATCAAGTCTCAGGTTGTTTTCGTAAAAGTGCTCATCCATGTATTCGTCAATAAAGGAGGCTCTTTTTCCAAACCTAAGCTCGTTGTCGTCCGCTGCTTGCGCGGCTTCTTTATAAACATTGGACTCATTGGCTATGCGCCCTTCTTTGGTCATGTGTGATTCAAAGGAGTCTCTAACGTAAGAGGCTATTTCGTACGGGTCCTTTATGCCTCTCCTGTGCGCCTCCATAGCTAAATCTGCCTTTACGTATGAGCGGTAGTTCCACTGCTTAAATAACTCATCACCAGCCATGAGGACNCTAGAAGGNCCTGATACAAGATTACCAAACCAATTACCCGCCCTAGTCANGGGGTCATCTCCGTCTCCGAAGTGCCACCCTGATTTCATATCTTCAAACCTGTTGTCCGAATAAGCGGTGTGCCCAGCGATACTTCTTGGCTCTCCTTCTTTAAGGCTAATAGCGGCATACTTCCATGCCTCCATAAAAGACTCCATGTCGTAGATGGCTTTAATACGAGTTCTTAGCAGGTCAGCATTACCAGTATGCGCGAACTGCGCCATACTTCCCGCAATGACCTCAAAGTCTCTAAAGCCTTTCATAATAGCGCTTCCAACCATGTTAACGCCCCAAGTCACAGGGTTACTGAGCAAAGCGTTAAGATACCAACCCATAGTTCTGGCGAACCCGTTTCTAGAGTCTTTACCTATTTTACCTAAAGCAGCCTCTAGGTCTGAGGCGTTAGTCGCCTGTCTGAGTTCCGCTAGGAATTGACGTTGGCTTCTGGACCCTCTAACTCCCTGCATATAAGCCTTCCTTTCCATAGACTGGTCATAGTCTACATCCTTCATCTTGGGCCTGAACCCTAAGTCTTTTCTACGAGTTATGCCCCTTGTTCCTGTGCCTTCGTAGATGAACTTACGTTGAAGCATCCCCATCGAAAGGCTGGTTCCGTACTCAGCCCACAGTTCTTTAACAGCCAAGAACTTATCGAGGTTTGAATACACCTCAGTAAGCAACTCCTCGTAACCGTATACCGCCTGCTTAGCCACCCCGTCTTCCATGATATCAAAAGTGACGGTGCCCTTTGTCTTCTTCGCTTTCTCAGCTCTCTTAACCGACTCTCCAACCTCTTCAGCTAAAGTAGTGTAGAGCTTGTGAATCATGTCTTGTTCCGCATAGATTCTTTCCAAAGCGTCTACGTTACCTTTAGCCTGCTCTAGGCGTTGGTGAACTAGGTCCCTGTCAAAGACATCCCAGTGGTCTTTTTCGACAAGAGACTTCTCCACCCTGTCGAATGTTTCTTCCGCATTTTTAGGCAGGTCAGGATGTAACTTATGGCGTTGCTCGACCGCTTTACGCGCAAGGACACGAACTAACGAAACTAGTCCTTCATTACTATGCACCCCAGAAAGAAGCTTTCTTCCTGCGAGAATTGCTTGGTCTCCTACTCCTGTCAGGAAGTCGTCGCCAGCTTCGCTCACAACTTTAGTTACTAAGCTTTCGATGTCCGCAATGACCTCTCCCGTGTGCGCTCCCGCTTCGATAATGTCTTTGGCTATCTGCCTCTTGGTCGATAACGCCCCGGCAACGCTAGGGATATCTAGGTCACCAAACTCAGACAAGAACTCATTCAGTTCCACCTCACTTAGGTCGTCCACCATGTCCACGGTAGCATCCTCACCCTTTATCTTAGGAAGTGGGAGTTTCTTGGGAGCTTCTCCTCCCGCGCCGCCTACAGGGAACTCGTCAATACCTTTCCTGCTTGCCCCTGCTTCGTCCAACCACGCCTTAATAACCTGAGCGTGGCTTTTCTTAGCCTTAGGCTTGTAGTAACCAAGCTTTCGCCCAACGAGTCCTTCTAGCTCAGCCTTGAACGCTGGGTCTTCTTCAATGCGTTTCAAGAAGGCTTGCTTGAACTTGGCGATGGCTTCTTCCACCGTTCCTTTGCCTCCGTTCCCTTTCCATTTGAATGGGTTCCCCAACCACCCCGGTTCTCCGGGTTTGGTGTTATTCATGTGCCTTCCCTGAGGGCCGCGCATGACGGAAATAGCGTCCGGGTCGCTGACAGGGACAATCTTACTAGGGGCTCCTTCACCCTCTAACTTTAACGTAAGCTGAGCTTTTCTTTGAGATTCTATTAGAGCCTCTTGGCGTCTTTTAACAAAGGCTGCGTCTTTGTAAAGATTTTCAATGGCTTCTTTGCCTTCATCAGAAAGATTCCTAGAGCCAATACCAGCAAAGCTGTCCGACAAAGAAGGAGCAGAGGGGAAGCTACCTCCACCAACACCATCAACCATGTCAACCCACTGAGCCCCGTCCCATACATTCCAGTGGTTAGTGTTCATATCAAACACGTAGACTCTCTTTCCTCCCATATCTATAGCCATTTGAGTGGCCCATGCGGTGCCTCCTTCCACTTGCCCGGTGAAGCGGTCAATCCGCCCCACAGCAATCACTTGGTCAACATCCTTAATCTGATAATAATTCCTTCTCAGGAGATTGTTGACGTAGGCACTCCCTGCTGGGAATTTCCTCTTAAGAGTCTTGTTCGCTCTCTTAAGGTGCTCGTTGGCTTCCTTAAGCTCTTCGGGTGTGTGCTCCACTCTCCGTTTGTTACCAGCAGCGTGTCCTCGAAACGAATGAGCCTTAACATTCATCCCCGCCCTCTCTGCCATCTCTTGGAACACTGTGTCGGCTCCACTGGCTCCTCCAGAGTGCATGGTGGGGCCTGAGGGCTCCTCCGCACGAACTGGGGGCGCTTCTTTAGGCTGCTTGGCTTCAAGCTCTGAGCGTACCTTGGTGAGCGCTTCAGGGAACTTATCCCTCCAGATGCTTCTGTCCCTTAGGTGGGTAAGAGTCTTTCCTTTAGTTTTAAGGAGCGCTTGAGAAGCCTCTGGATTCTGCTCGAAAGACTCCCTAATAAGGCGCTCCATCAACCCGACATTAGTCTCCCTGTCTGCTGGGAGCTTTCCTCGTACCTTAACGCCGCCTCTCTTCCACGCAGGGTTACTGTATGTAGCGTCATCAAACCGCCCTGACTTTAGCGTCTGGTATGCGTGTTCTACGCTTTTGTATTCCTTTCCTTCATACGTAAACGGTCTAGAAGATAAGTTGCTGAGTTCTTTGTTTTGACCCGCACCATACCAGACATCTAGCGTGTCCTCGTTACCTCCGAATGGTAGCTCATCTCCACCCAGACGCGCAGGAGCCGGGAGGGCACCGTTATCTCTC
>PAAT01000167.1 GCA_002698965.1 Rhodopirellula sp.
AGAAGTTGCGGCAGAAGAAGTTGCGGCAGAAGAAGTTGCGGCGGAAGAAGTTGCGGCAGAAGAGGCAAGCCCGGCAGAAGAAGCAGGGCAAGAAGAAACTGCAGCGGAAGAGGCTACAGAGGAAAGCACTGAAGAGTAACCACTCTTCAGTCGTTGTTTTAAGGTTTTACTTAAACCAATAACGTAACAGGAAAAATCCTATGGCAAATGCCAGGGCATTAGACAAACGACGAAAATCTGTTCGCAACATTCGAAAGATCACGCGAACGATGGAGCTCATTGCGACAGCTCGATTCAAGAAAGCAATGGATCGGGCTACCGCCGCAACATCGTATACGAAGCGGATCACCGAAGTTGTGGCCAGCCTTGCCAAAAGCGGAGCGGAAGTTCAGCACCCACTGCTGGAAGAACGTTCTGCCACGGACAATGCGGCCCTGATCGTACTTACCTCCAACCGAGGTCTTTGCGGAGGTTACAACGGTAACATCATTCGTGAAACGATGCGACAGTTCGACAGTCTGTCTGAATCATATGAAAACGTCAAATTGATCGTTTCAGGTAAGCGAGGAATCACGAACCTGGAATTCCGAAACTATTCTGCGGATGAAACTTACACTCAATTTGAAGACGAACCACTTTTTGAGGATGTCAAGCCGATTGCAGATCAATTGCTAGACGAGTTCATCGCCAAGCGACTAGATCGTTTGGATGTGGTTTATACCAAGTTCATCTCCAGTTCGAAACAAGTTGCTATGGTGGAAACACTGTTACCACTTGGCAGCGTCGGTAACGCAGACGATGAAGAGGAAACAGGAGGCATTGATGCTGACTTTGAATTCTTCCCGTCCGCTGAAAGCATATTGGAAGAAGTCGTTCCAATGAGCTTCCGCATTAATCTCTTTAAGTGTTTCCTCGACGCTGCTGTTAGTGAACAGATTGCTCGAATGGTCGCTATGAAGAGTGCAACGGAGAATGCCGACGATATGATTCGAAATCTATCGATGACCTACAACCGTGCTCGCCAATCACAGATTACCGGCGAAATCATGGAAATCATCGGTGGTGTGGAAGCGTTAAAAAGCTAACCACCAATAAATTTAACAACCAAACACAACATATAGTTTTTTAAGAAACAAAGAGTTTTAACATGGCTTCAGATACAGCAACACAGAAAGTTGGACGTATTACTCAGGTAATCGGCTCAACATTTGATGCTCAGTTCGATGATGACAACCTTCCTGACATCTACAATGCAGTAGAAATCGACCTTGGAGAAAATGGTATCCTGACCGGAGAGGTACAGCAACACCTGGGTGGTGGTCGCATCCGCTGTGTGGCTCTTGGCAGTACTGACGGCATGGTCCGTGGACAAGACTGCAGTGACACCGGAGCACCTGTCTCCGTGCCGGTTGGCGATGCGACGCTGGGGCGAGTCTTCAACGTGCTTGGCAAACCTGTGGACGGCCGTGGTGAAGTGGAAGCTGATGGCTACCGCCCAATCCACCAATCTGCCCCTATCGTAACGGACCTTTCCACAAATACTGAACTGTTCGAAACCGGCATTAAGGTGATCGACCTGCTCACTCCATTTGTTCGTGGTGGTAAAGCAGGCCTTTTCGGTGGTGCCGGCCTTGGCAAGACTGTGATCCTAACCGAGTTGATTGCGCGTATCGCGAGTTCCCACGGTGGTTATTCTGTATTCGCTGGCGTTGGCGAACGTACGCGTGAAGGTACTGACCTGTGGTTGGAAATGCAGGAAGCAAAAATCGGTGACACTGGCCGAAGTGTCATCGAGCAAACCTGTATGGTATTCGGTCAGATGAATGAGCCACCAGGGGCCCGTCTTCGTGTTGCTCTTTCAGCCCTTACAATGGCAGAGCACTTCCGTGATACTACCGGGGCTGACACCCTGTTGTTCGTCGATAACATCTTCCGCTTCTCACAAGCGGGTTCCGAAGTATCAGCTCTTCTCGGACGTATGCCTTCCGCTGTTGGTTACCAACCAACCCTAGCTACGGAAATGGGTGCCTTGCAGGAACGCATTGCTTCCACAAAGCAAGGGGCGATTACGTCCGTTCAGGCGGTTTACGTGCCTGCTGACGACCCAACTGACCCTGCTCCTGCAACCGCGTTCGGAAATTTGGATGCCTTCCTCTATCTGGAACGTAACATCGCTTCGAAAGGGATTTACCCTGCTGTGGATCCTCTGGCTTCATCCAGCCGTATTCTTGACCCGCAGTATGTTGGTGAACGCCACTACCAGATCGCTCGTCAGGTTCAGACAATCCTTCAACGTTACCGAGAATTACAGGATATCATCGCGATTCTTGGCGTCGACGAATTGAGTGAAGATGATAAGATGATCGTGCATCGCGCTCGACGTCTGGAACGCTTTCTGTCTCAACCGTTCCTCGTGGCTGAAGTCTTCACCGGGAAGCCTGGTGAGATTACTCCACTGGAAGATACACTTCGAAGCTTCGAAGAAATTTGCAACGGGAAATGGGATCACTTACCGGAAGGTGCATTCATGTACGTTGGCTCCGTCGACCAGGCAGAAGAACAAGCCAAGAAAATGGAAGAAAGTTAGTCCATGTCAATTAACTGTATCGTTGTAACACCTGCTGAAACAGCCGTTGAAACCGAAGCTTCCTCCATTACCCTGCCACTGTTTGACGGTGATAAGGGAGTGATGGCTGATCACGCTCCGATGATCGGGCGATTGGGCAACGGTGAATTGAAACTTGAAGGCCCTGAAGGTGGCTCGCGTTTCTACATCGAAGGAGGCTTCGTCCAGGTTCTGGATAATACGGTGTCTATTCTGACAAACCGTGTTGTTGCAGTCGAAGATCTCGACTCAAGTGCTCTGGCGGAGGAACTCAGTGATACACTGGCCATGCCCGGCAATAACGACGAAGAACTCGACCTTCGTGAACGTGCGTCAGATGCCGTACGAGCCCAGTTACGAGTTGCTCAGCGTAGCTAGTTGCGATATTCGTTGTCTGGTAAATCCGTATAATAACAGGGTGTAGCTTCTACACCCTATTTTTACGCTTCTCAAATTCGCCCCCGTTACTTAGCTAGCCGTTCGCCGGTTTACCCTCGTGGATCGAACTAAACTATCAGTATTTCTGCTTGTCCCTTTGCTGGCACTAGCAGCATTAGTAGCTCCTCTATGGATCCAGGGGGAACTCCCTGTATTTCGAGATGCAGGTCACTATTACTATCCATCTTTTCATTTCGAGCATGAACTGTGGAACCATGGCACGGTTCCGCTTTGGAGTCACCTCGACGATCTCGGACGCCCCTTTGCAGCCGACTCGAGTACCAGCATCTTCTACCCCGTCAAATTGCTTTTCTGGCTACCGCTAAGTTTTCCCAATTGTGTCCTGCTTTACCTCATCACCCATCTCATCTTGGCAGGACTTAATACATACTATTTGGCGCGACGTTGGAGGGCTACTGCTTCGGGTGCAGCATTAGCCAGCCTGTCATTTTGCGTGGGCGGTGCGGTCCTCACTCAGCACTCCAATATCATCTATTTAGTATCAGCAGCCTGGCTTCCGCTAGCCGTTAGTCTTTCATTAGATCTCATTGAAAAGCAGGACGCTAAGAAATCTCTCGCCTGTCTGGCAGTAACACTTGCCCTCATGATCCTCGGCGGCGATCCACAAATGGCCTTACACGTTATGTTGCTAATTCCCCTGCTCTACCTCTTCGCAGGCAAAACCTCTAATCACAATCGTCAGCCAAAAAAAATCCCCAAACGAAAGGTTGCCAGACGAATGGTAATTACAGGCATCATCGCCTTCGGCTTGGCTGCGATACAAATCCTACCTACCTATACCTTAACCAAAAACGCTAATCGTAATCTGCGTTCTGCGTCAAGGACCACCTTTGAATGGATCGCTGATCAGGTTACTGGCAATGAAGTTCCCAACAATATCTTTAAGGGACGCCGGTCATCAGAACACCATGGACAACTTTATCAATTTTCACTGGCACCCTGGCAAATAACGGAATTAGCGTTCCCCAATATAACCGGCAAGCTCTATCCACAAAGACAACGTTGGACCTTTCTATTGGAAGATAATCCACGCACGTGGTACCCCAGTATCTATCAGGGGATCCTCCCTCTATTGTTTGCCCTGAGCATTTTTGGGCTCGGAAAAAATGCCCAGCACAAACAACTCAGTCGAATGATACTTTTTACTATTTTAGCTTCGCTGGGGGCGTTCGGAATTGGATGGTTGATTACTACTTTAAGCGGGGCTAAGCCTGTTGCTTCGGAAACCGGCGGTGTTTACTGGTTCCTTTGCAATGTCGTACCGGGGTACATCCAATTCCGCTACCCCGCTAAATGGTTTATCCTGGCCAGCCTGCTGATTGCCATTCTAGCCGGAGTTGGCTTCGATACCGTAAACAAGGATACAGAGCGCCGCAGAACAATTTTCAATTGGTCGATGGTAGGACTGTGTGCTGCTTTATTGACTTGCTATCCACTACTGAGTCAATTATTAACCAAAAGCCTAGTAAATTCCCCGCCCGACTCCTTCTTGGGGCCTGCTGCTAGTCAGGGAGTCAAACGCGATCTTTTACAGGCAGCGATCCAGCCGCTAGTTATCGTACTTGCTTTCATCGTCACGACAAAACTCGTGCGACAGGAAAAAGCAAAGACGACAATTGTTTTAATTCTGCTTGCCGCTGATCTCTTATTTGCGAATTCATGGCTCTTTTCATCGGCATCGTCATATCACTGGGACGCGATTAGTCCCATCGAACAACTAGTTAAGGACTCAACAAAGCAGGTACCAACACGAATTTACCGCACACGACTTTCCAATTGGAACCCACCTTCATTCGCAAAACAAAGCTCTGCTCAACGCCAACGTGAGGCAATTCTCTGGGACCGACGATCCCTCCGACCCCGTATGCACCTATTAAGTGACATCCAGTTACTCGATGCAAATGCGAGCATTTCTGATGTGCACTATGATTCCGTGTTACGAGTCCTGCGAAAACACGGACGTACTCGAGAGGATAATGTTTCGGAACCTGATGTTGATGGTCTGGCACTGTTGGGAGCCAGCCATATCATTGGACCGGAAAATTTCCACCCTCGGCAAGATGAAACACTTACAAGGCCTACCAGTATTGAAGACGTCGCGATTACTACCACCGCTAATCCAGCTCCATTCTTCTGGACCGTCCCAAATTGGAAAGTTCGCACCCCCTTTAGTGGAGCAACTCCTGCTCAACTTGACCAAATCACCAAAGAGGTATTTTATCCGGAAGGATTTATCGCAGATCTCCAGAATCTATCGACACTTGAGTCGAATTCCATTAAAAGCAGCACTTCACCGATTTCTGTTAAGCAGGATGTCATTCGACTTGAATCATTCGAGCCGGGCTTTGTAAGACTCCGAGTTCTTAAAGAAGAAGATGGCCCGTTAATCATTAATCAGGGATTTGATAGCGGTTGGCACGCTCGTATTTGGAACTCGGAGAACACTCTCCCACAACCGACTCCACTAATTCGTGCGAATCGAGTGATGCAGGCCGTGCTGCTTAAAAAAGGTGAACAGACGATCGATCTTATTTATCGTCCCACTTCCTTCTTATTCGGTTTAGCCATCAGTGGAATCTGCTGGTTGATGCTATGCAGTAGCCTCGTAGTCTCGGGCTTCCAAGCTCGTCGAGCACTAACTCGCTAAAGATTCCCTCTTAAGCGTCCACTGTCCCTCGTGAAAACGGAGCCCGCACGACCGGTTTTGACTCTCCCGTGTTTGGCATACAATAAGAACTTACCAACCCGATGCACCTACTGAGAATACGAACAAATGATCGCCATCATCGATTACCAGATGGGTAACCTTCGTAGCGTTCAAAAAGCCTTTGAAAAGGCTGGATTTGAAGCCACCATCACTAGCGATCCACAAACGGTTGCGGCGTCTGATAAAATCGTGCTTCCCGGCGTAGGGGCATTTGAAGATGCCATCGGTGAGTTACACCGTCGGGATCTTGTCAGTCCTATTAAGGATGTCATTCAAGCGGAAAAACCATTTCTAGGTATATGTCTGGGGCTGCAATTACTATTCGACATCAGTTATGAAGGAGGTGAATTCGAAGGATTGGGAATTATCCCCGGAGAAGTGAAGCGGTTTAATGTTCGTAAGGGATTTAAAGTTCCTCATATGGGATGGAATCAGGCAAACATTGTTCGCGAAGCCCCAATTCTGGAAGGTATCGAATTCGGCACTCACTTTTACTTTGTGCACTCATACTATGTAGTGCCGAAGAACGATCACGTCATCGCCGTGACAAGTGACTATGACGGTGAATTTTGTGCTATGATCTGGCAGAACAATCTCTTTGCAACCCAATTCCATCCCGAGAAAAGTCAGGCAGCCGGCATTCAAGTTCTCAACAACTTCGGTTCGCTCTAACCTCTTCTCTGTAGTCACCATAAGAAAGATAAAGTCATGAAAATTTGGCCCGCCATTGATCTACGGGGAGGCAATTGTGTCCGCCTCAAACAAGGTGACTACAATCAAGAAACGGTTTTTGGAGACAATCCCGGTGCGATGGCACTGCAATGGTGTAAACAGGGTGCTGAATGTATGCATCTAGTAGACTTGGACGGAGCTCGGGATGGCCTCTGGATCAATCAGGATGCTGTGCGAAGTATTATCGAAGCGATTGATGTCCCATGCCAACTCGGCGGTGGTGTTCGCGAAGAAGCTACCATCGAGTTATTGCTGGGCCTCGGGGTTAGCAGGCTAATTGTTGGCACAAAGGCCTTGAAAGAACCCTCCTGGTTCTCATCCATGGTCGAAAAATTCCCGCATAAACTAGCCCTGGGAATCGATGCCCGAGATGGCATGGTAGCAACCGATGGTTGGTTGGAAACCAGTGAAACAACTGCGATAAGTCTTGCTCAGCAATTTGAGAACCAACCGGTCGCGGCTATTATCTACACTGACATTTCAAGAGACGGGATGATGCAAGGTGCCAATGTCACCGGCATGGCAGAAATGAAACAAGCAACATCGATCCCAGTCATTGCCTCTGGCGGCGTAACCACACTCGATGATGTGAAGCAACTTCAGGAGGCCGGACTGGATGGAGCTATCATTGGGCGCAGTCTCTACGATGGAGTCATTGATTTGGCTGAAGCCATTTCTCTGGCAGCCGAATAAAACAGATCTAAATTTCAAACGTTGATTCGTTGGTGACTGCTTCTTTACTATCCGCCCGCATACGCAACTTTGGTTTTTCCAGAGTAACTGTCGTATGAGGTTGCACACTACGTGTGAGCCAGACACTTGAACCTATCACACTATCGTGGCCAACTATCGTGTCGCCACCAAGGATGGTCGCTGACGCATAGACCACAACATGGTCATCAATCGTTGGATGACGTTTCATCGTGCGAATGAGTTTCCCATCAGCATCTGTTGGAAAACTCAAAGCGCCGAGGGTTACCCCCTGATATAACTTGACATGCTTACCGATCACCGTCGTTTCGCCTATCACAACACCTGTCCCATGGTCAATAAAGAACGACTCACCAATCGTTGCTCCCGGATGAATATCGATTCCAGTTTCTTTATGGGACCATTCAGCCATCATTCGAGGAATGAATGGGACCTCGAGCAGGTACAACTCATGAGCAATTCGATGGACTGTCATGGCATCGAGTCCGGGATAGCAAAAAATCACTTCATCCAAACTCTTGCAAGCAGGGTCACCATCATAAGCTGCCTGAACATCCGTTGCCAGAATGCGTCTTAAATTAGGCAGACGTTCCAGTAACGCCAGGGTGATCTGCTCACCCTGCTCCAAATAAGCACTCCATTTCCCACGGGATTCAAAAACAACATCCTCATGTTGTAATGCTCTCGCAATTTGAATGGAAAGTTCATTGAAGATTTGGGCGATCAGGTCCCCAACATAGTAGGAGATATTGTCCTGATGCAAGCCCTGACGACGACGATAGCCTGGATATAACACTTCTTTGAAATCGGCCAGGATCGCAACAATCTTGTCCAATTGGGGCAACGGTGTATGGCCCAAGTGGTTGATTGTTCCCAGATCTTCATAGGTTTTGAGGATCTGCTGGGTCAATTCTGGTAATTGCTGTTTATTTTCGCGGGAAGACATTTCGAACGATTCTTAGCTAGAAAGAGACAAAAAAGACGTACTACAACTACAAGTGCTGAAGAATCAGCAACAACAGAGGCAATCGCAAATATTGTAGTAGTTTAGAAATCTCATAGTTTCATCCGAAAAACAAGGCTCAGACCTTTATTATTTAATCGTAGGTTACAGAATAATGGTGTCAAGCGACGACTAACTCTAATTCGAATACCAGCCAATGGTATTTCCCACCAATCCCGTGATTTGCTAATATAGCCAAACATTCAGGATGGTTTTTCAATTGGGAATAAATGAATTCGTACGCTAGATACTCGTCACTTTTCCTCCTGCTAATGCTGGCCGGCTGCCAGATTGGCCCGGACGGCAAATTCAGCTGGAACCAAAAAGAGAATCCTATTTCTAGTGACATTGCGCTGGCCGGAGATAACACTGGAAATACGACTTCTCCAGCCAACGGTTCGGCGTTAGACAAACTCACGGCTGATAACGAATCCCTGCATGCTGAATTAGCAAAAGCACGTCAACAATTCCGAGTCACCGCCAGTGAGTTGGATTTAATAAAACAGCAATTGAAGGAGGCCAATGATAAACTCGCAAACAATGCTGGCATCGACTTATCCGCCGGCAATGCCTCGTCTGCTAATACACTTGAAACTGTCAGTATTGAAGGCATCGTTGTCGGCCGGGAGAAAAACACGATCCGAATTGAGCTGCCACGAACACAGTTGTTTAACGCCAATACGGTAACCATCAGCAATAACGGGAAGACAATACTGGACCGCGTTGCAGCCGCGATTAAACAACAATACCCCAATCAACAAATGATGTTGGAAGCCCACGCTGATTCCGGACTAACTCCCAACGATGACCATCAGCAAGCTATCCAACAAGCTACCTCGGTATACAATTACTTAGTTGGTATGACACAACTACCGGCAAATCAGTTTTCGCTCGCTTCCAAAGGTAAGAATCAACCTCGTTACTCGACGGCATCAGACCAGGGACGCGAAGCAAATAACCGGATAGAGTTAATCATTTATCCGGAGACCTATTAATCCCTGTTTCACCCCACGAAAGCACTAAATCGTCGCATGTTCAGTTGGAGCACCTGTCTGATAGTTATGATCTTCGGATCGGTCGTGGGCATGTTCGTGAACTGGGGAATCTACAATTTGGCCTGGAACAAACGGCGCATCAGTCCGTGGGGCCCTTTGCCCGAAGAGCTCAGCCACCGATCATGGGGCACCAGGCTACCTATCGTCGGTTGGCTAAGGATGAAACATGAGACCCGGCAGCATGGCTATTTATTTTGGGTTAGACCATTCTGGATCGAACTGGGGATGGCATTATTCTTCGGTTATACCTACTCTCACTTTGCGAACGTTACCTATCTGGCGAGAGAGGCTGCTACAGACGTTTCACCTTTTCTACTCTGGACTCAAGCAATTCCCTTTCTTTGCATGACTACCCTGCTCTGCATCGCCACCTTTGTAGACTTTGATGAACGGATGATCCCGGATGAGGTGACTGTTTTTGGAACATTACTCGCCTTGGTACTGGCTGCCTTCATTCCTGAAAGTCGATTGTTTGATACTGCGGCTTTATTGAATGGAGAATTAGTATACCTTCACGCCTACTCACCTAAAGAGTGGTTTGAATGGGGGAGGGAAACACGAGCACTTCTGTACAGCATGGGACTGCTTGGATTCTGGGGGATTGCCAGTATGCCGAAGCTTTGCACACTACGTTATGGACTTAAACGAGGGGTGCAGTTAATGTTTGCCAGCGTCATTCGGCCACGCCGCAATTCGTTATCGCCGAATGAAAAGCGGAAACGAAAACCATTTACTGTAACAACTGTCATCGCGGTTAGCTGCATGCTGGGTTGGGTATTCCTATATTCAATCTGGGCCTGGGGCGAAGCGACACAGTGGGAAAGTCTCTTTAGTTCCGTCCTCGGCATGACAGGTGGGCTGGTTCTGGTTTGGGGTGTGCGAATCATCGGTTCCGTGGCTGCACAGCAGGAGGCAATGGGATTTGGAGACGTTACATTAATGGCCATGATTGGTGCCTTCCTGGGATGGCAAGCGGTCATCATCACTTTTTTCATTGCACCGTTCGCGGGCCTCATTATTGGGATTATTCAAGCGATCGCAAGAAAAGAAAACGAACTTGCCTTTGGACCTTATTTGAGTCTGGGCGCCATTATCATTGTGCTCTTCTGGGAAAATGTCTGGGAACGAATCTATGGCGTCCTGGACAAACAAATCGATGCCGTCCCGTTCGTTCTGCTACTGCTTTTATCCGCGATGGGTGGCATGTTATTTGTCTGGCGAATAATCAAAGAGAAGATTCTAGCCTAAGCGGTAACCTTGCTCACAATTTCAGCTGCTACACCTTCGGGTGATAATTGCTCTGTATCCACCGTGAAGTCTGCGGCTGCCTGATAAAGTGGAGTTCTTTGTGTAAGGAGGCTCCTTACTTCCTCCAGTCCACCAAACGCCGTCAAATCAGGTCTACGTTGCCCTGTAAGCGGATCAGTATTCATCCGCTCAAAGATAACATCAGCACTGGCCCTTAACCAAATCGTTATGCCTCGCCCCTGTAGAGCTTCGCGATTTTTCTCGCGAACAATAGCCCCTCCACCTAAGGCAATCACAAGATTTTCACGATCGGCAAGTTCCTGCACAACAATCGTTTCACGATTACGAAACCCTTGTTCGCCCTCTTCGGTAAAAATTTCAGCGATCGTCATTCCAGCCTGTTGTTCGATGTAAACATCCGCATCAATCGCATGTTTACCTAGGGCCTGAGCAACCAAGCGAGCAACCGTTGTTTTACCCGTGGCTCTATAACCTGTAAGAAAGATATTCCCCATAAACCTCAGCCTCTAATAATTAGCTGACGAGATGGTTCGGCGAAAAGTCTCTCGCATGATATCAAGAGGCGCTTCTTCACCGCTGAACAACTTAAATTGCAATTCCGCCTGTCGAACAAACATTTCAATGCCAGTTACCGTACGGCAATCATGATTTCGAGCTTGTTTGATGAGTAAAGTTTGTTCTGGATTATAAATCGTATCGAACACAATCATTCCTCGCGTGAATCCAGCTTCCTCAAATGGCGTTTCATTCATTTTAGGGTGCATTCCAACAGGAGTGCAATTCACGAGAACATCTGCATTAGCCGAATGACGATCCTCCCACGCAAGGGCTTCACCTTCAAGCTTAGCTGCCAGTTCAACGGCCCTTTCGTAGGTACGAGAAGTCACCAGGAGTTCAGCACCACGGTCTTTGGCTCCTACACCAATTGCTCGTGCAACTCCTCCAGCACCAAGCAAAAGTACCTTTTTGCCGGTCAACCATTTTTCGTCAGGATCCGCTTCAGCAGCTTCGGCTAAACTTACCATGGCACCGTAGAGGTCGGTGTTATATCCAATGATTTCGTCACCGTCAAAAATCACGGTATTGACCGCACCTATTTTACGAGCACCCGATTCAATTTTTGTTAGGGAAGCCATGATCTCCTGTTTGTGCGGTATTGTCACACTCAGGCCACGAATCCCCAACGAAGGGGCATCATCAACAAACTGATTGAGATGATCTTTCGGAATACGGAATGGTAAATAAACACGATTCATATTCAGATGATCAAAGCCTGCATTATGAATAACCGGGCTCATACTGTGCCCCACAGGGTCGGCAATCACGCCAAACACTTCCGTTTCGGCATCAATGGTTTCATAACCGTAGGTTTCGGTCATCTCTTCAAAGCTTAACTGTCCGGGCGCGATTGTCCGTTCATGATGGAATGTAGCAAACGTGAAGGGAGCGCCAAACTTCCCCGCCAGGAGTCTACTGGGCATTCCCATATCTCCCATACAAATCCCGACCGTTGGAATCTCACTGCCTTCGATCAATTTAAGAATTCGAGTAACATCATTAGGAGAATTAGCCATACAGGCGATCTTAACGATATCCGCATCTTTCGCAGCCAGGCGGGCATGAATTTCTTCAAGGTCGTCGGGAGTTTCGTCAAAGTCATGCATACTAATAATTCGCTTGGTATCACCATAGCGTGGAATAGCATCCGCAATTTCTTCTTCCAAATCGACGTAGTCAACGCCTTCAACAATCGCTGCTCGTAACAGGATCACCCGTTCAGCCTCAGTCCCTGACCATTTTCCACCATCTTGAGGACGTCGGCACGTTGCGACTACGGGACACTTCCGATCCCTTAAGAGTCGCTTTAAGGTAACCGCTCGACGGATATAATCCAGACGCAACTCAACAAGACGGGCGCCATTCTCAGCTAAATGCTGGTGTTCTGCCCGCATGTGTTTGTGTCGTCCCCGTCCAATGCTGACACAAATCGTAGACGCTGGATCACCGCTCGACTGATTCAAAGATTTATACCTCTCAATGCTGTTTATCCCAAGGGCATTGCTTTCTAACCCTCTTACTCTGTTATAACCTCGGCGAGTTCTTTCTGGAATCACCAGATTTACCTGCTAAGTTTTTGGAGAAGAGACTCCTGCTGCGCGTGTGTTAACGATTAGGCAAACAGAATTGCATTGGCATTACCAAGACTTTTTTAATATATATCACTATAAATTTCTTGCCGCTTCACACATAAGTCACGGATGATATGAAACCAGTTCCAATCGTAGTGATCGTAAGCTTGTCGGTAGTGCTTACCGCTTTTACAACATTACAGTTTGCAACCATTTCGAGAATGCATCGGTCGGATCATGAAATTGTGCAACAGGAGCTAGATTCACAATTTGGAAATCTTGTGACTTTTGAATGGGATGACCAATCCAATCAAATCCTTGGCGTCTACATTGATGCTCAATGTCTTGATTCCCGCAGTACGTTTGAAACGCTTGCCAAATTAAAAGACCTTCGCGTTCTATCTATCCGCCATGGACAATTTCAAGATACTGATTTAGAGCCGTTATCCAGTCTGTCAAAACTAACCTCCGTCGAGCTTCAGTCTCTTCACTTCACCGGTGCCGGATTAGAACACTTAACCGGCTCGAAGGGAATAACCAGCCTCAAATTGAACAATAATCCTGCCTGGGCAGCAGAGGAATCCAAAAGGCTAGAGGAGTTACCCCTGCTGGAAGAAATCCAATTGGCCTGCACTGCAACCACCGATGAATCTATCAAGGCATTTACCAACCACCAGTCCCTTCATACTCTCGTCTTAGACAACACGCATGTCACCTTTGCCGGATTAAAATCGATTTCAGAAAACAGTAATCTGCGGCACCTTAGTCTACGTAGCTGCCTCCTTGGCAGCCTGCACCCAGATGCCTTGTCACAACTCACCACGAAACTACCCTTCTCACTCAACCTGGCAGATTCAGACGTCACCGACGAAGCACTAATCAACATTCAGAGCCTAAACGTTGTTCACCTAAATCTAAGTGGTACACAGATAAGTGATCAAGGTCTGACCTATCTCTCTGGCCATGCGTATTGCCAGAGTTTAGACCTTAGCTACACCCAATGCTCCAGCAATGGTCTAACAGATGTGGTGACGTCGCTTCCGTTACAATCATTAATATTACGAGGGATCAAACTTAACGAAGATGCTTTAGAAGCATTCGGCCAATGCACACAATTGACGATTCTTAATCTGGCTAATACGAACGTACAGGATCAATGGTTAGCTGCGCTTGGCAACGCCAAAGAACTGGAATACTTAATCCTCTATCGAACTGAGGTGACCGGTATAACGCTCGGTGAGTTGACCAATCTTTCATATCTGGACCTCTCTTTTTGCCCTGTTGATTCGAAAGCTATTGAACAATTGGACTTGTTAACAAATCTAGCCAGTCTCCAGCTAATGGGCCTCAATCTCTCTCATCAAGCGGTGAAGTACTTTACCAAAACAAATATCACGCACCTTAACCTCTCCAACTCCTCCATTACGAATCGTGATCTGCATACACTTTCAATGATGCCTGCGTTAAAGGAATTATTCGTACGAAATTGTGATATTAGCGTAAACGATTTCGAGATGTTTCAATCTCGCAACACGAACTGCGTTATTTACTGGCAGGCGTACGGACGGGACAGCACTTATGCCAAGCCGGAAGCAATGCAAGCCATGACCAACAGACCATAGCTACTCTCAGATCCCGGTGCGTTGGAATTGTTTATCGAGTTCATCACGGGAAAATACCAACGCGGATGGCCGACCGTGAGGGCAGTGATGCGAATCCTGACAGTCGTGCCATGATTCGAGCAGCGACTTGATCTCTTCTGCAGTCAAAGCATCACCAGCTTTCACTGCGGCTTTACAAGACATCATCGATAGCAGGTCGTCGAGAACATCTCTTTTGTCTGGTGATTCCTTACCTGACAACAACACTTCCACTAGATGGCGAATCATTTCTTCTATCTTAAGTCGACGCAACATCGCTGGATAACTCGATACCAGAACGGTGTCACCACCAAACGGTTCCACTTCAATTCCTAGCTTCTTTAATTGATCCTGATTTTCTAACACAGCCGCCGCTTCTGCGGGCGTCAACGTGACCGGTTCCGGCACAAGCAGTCGTTGGGTCTCCAGATCCCCTTCCATCGCTTTCTTACGAAATTGTTCGTAGAGAATACGTTCATGTAAGGCATGTTGATCGATGACAACCATACCACGCTCATCTTCTGTGACTAGATACCGGTTCTGAATTTGAATACCAAGTGTAGTGTGTGCTGGCGTGTCAGTTGCTGTCGTCAGATTGCCAAGCTGCTCCGTGTCGAAACGGTCGCTCGAATCCGATGGGGCGTTGTCCGTCAGCCCGGTAGCAAGTTGGTCCGGATCTAGAACCCGACGAAAACTGTCTGGCAGTCCCGCACCGCTCTGACCTATCATCGCGGCGTCAGCTTGCGATGTTCCAAACTGAAATTCCATTTTCCGGGTTTCTGTAATCGNTTGCGACGGTNGCGNCGTCACCGGNTCNTCGTCTTTCCCTGCACGAATACGCGTTGTCAAATCGGTTGTCAGGAACTTATTGCGAATTGTACTCAGTAACTGACTGTACAGCCGACGTCCATCCTGAAAGCGTACCTCGAGCTTTGTCGGATGCACGTTGACATCAACCATCTCTGGTGGCATTTCCATCTTCAGGAATACGATTGGATATCGACCATGAAGCAACAAACCACGATAAGCTTCACCCAATGCATGCTGTAAACTACGATCCCGAATGTGCCGATGATTCAGGAACAGATACTGCATACGCGTGTTAGAGCGGAAGAACGAAGGATCCGCAACATATCCGGAAAGGGATACGTCATCATCCCGACTCTCGACCCAAATCAATCCTTCTGCCAAATCGCGCCCATGAAAATGAGCGATTCTGTCTTTCCAGTTATCGACTGCCGGCAAATCATGTTTAATACGATCGTTGTGCTTGAGGCTGAAGTGAATTTGAGGATGCACTATCGCAATCCGAGTAAAGGCTTCTGTAATATGTCCCATTTCTGTCTGAGAAGTTTTCAGATATTTACGCCGAACGGGGGTATTAAAAAAAAGATTGCGTGCTTCGATCATGGTACCAACAGGGCAGCCGACTGGTTCTGGCGTCTGGCGTCTTCCACCATGAACCTCTAAGAGCACCCCAGCTTCATTATCAGCCGTACGACTACGGATCAACATATTGCTGACTTCTGAGATCGAGGCGAGAGCTTCGCCGCGAAACCCCAGTGATGAGACAGAGAATAAATCCTCTGCCGTCGTTATTTTACTAGTGGCATGACTATCGACAGCCATTTCGATTTGATCGGGATCGATACCACTACCGTTGTCGACGATTCGAATGAGGGCACTACCACCGTCTTCCACAGCAACATCAATTCTTGTAGCTCCGGCATCAACAGAATTCTCGACAAGTTCTTTTACGACGCTAGCAGGGCGTTCAATAACTTCGCCCGCCGCAATCTTATTAATAATGCTTGTTGATAATTGTGCAATCCGTGCCATGCTAAGCCCCATCCATTGGGAAGACCGTGTTAAAAAGTTACAGTTCGAACTCTTTCAGTTTACGATAAACTGTGCGAGCACCCACCCCCAGTATACGGGCAGCTTCCTCCCGATTGCCATTGGTCAGCGCCAAAGTTTGTTGATAAGCCCATTTTTCTATCTGTGCCATCGGCTGCCCAACCAAATCTACCGGCCCCAGTGAATTATTGGGAAGTTCATCACTCCCAACTTCAAAATCGGGTGGCAAATCGTCGACATCCAGTACTCCATCCATATCAAGGACGACCATGCTCTCAACAACATTTCTTAGCTGACGAATATTACCCGGCCAATCGTAAGCATAAAACCGTCGCGTGACAGCAGGTGTCACTGCCAGGACATCTTTATTATGACGTTGATTACATTGTTTCCGGAAGTGATCGACTAGTGGCACGATATCGTCCCGACGTTCACGCAATGCTGGCAATTCGATAGTTACTACCTTTAATCGATAATACAAATCGTTTCGAAAGTCGTTCTTTTCCACAGCATCTTCCAAAACCAGATTGGTCGCAGAAACGACTCGAACGTTAACATCTGTTGGCGAGTTATCGCCCACTCGCGTAATGCGACTTTCTTCCAAAACACGCAAAAGTTTGGTCTGAGTTGCCAAAGGCATATCGCCGATCTCATCCAAGAATATCGTCCCGCCGTCAGCATATTCAAATGCTCCGATACGATCCGAATGAGCATCGGTAAATGCCCCCTTCACATGCCCAAACAATTCACTTTCCACCAGATTTTCTGCCACCGCTGCACAGTTTAGAGGGACAAGACGTTTGCCTTTGCGTGGTGAATTCTGATGAATCGCCTGTGCAATCAACTCTTTTCCGGTGCCACTTTCGCCAGTAATCAAAACCGTCGCATCGGTAGGAGCAATACGTTTCAGGCGATCGATAACCGATTTCATCTTGTCACTAGAGTAGATAATGCCGTCAAAGCCAAACTTCTCATCGAGGCGTTGCTGCAGTTCGACATTACAACGACGCAGAGCCACCGCTTCAACCGCGCGGGCGGTAATCGCACGAAGACGTTTAGGAGTGATCGGCTTTTCTAAGAAGTTATAAGCTCCCAATTGCATGGCCTCGACGGCCCGAGGCACGGTTGCATGACCTGTCACCATGATCACTTCAGCATGAGGAAGTAACTCCGTGGCATTCTCGAGAATGCCCATGCCGTCTACATCGTTCATCATCAGGTCTGTGATAACAACATCATATTGATTCTGCTGAATCATCTTCAGGCCTTCCGGACCTGAAATCGCAATGCTTATGTCATAACCGACAGACTCCAGGCTTTCCACCATCGCCGTGGCCAGAGGAGGATCATTATCCACCACCAGGACACGGATGTCACTAGGAGCTAATTCCGGGCTGTCCTTTATTTCAGTCAATGTTGGGTACCTTCATATCTTATTTCAGATGTTAATTGCATCAGTCAAGTCGAGCCGGCGTCGGGAACTCCAGAGTGAATTTAGTTCCCTGCTCTTCTTGGCTTTGCACATCAATTCGACCGCCATGAGCCTGCACCACTTTACGAGCCATAGGCAGTCCCAAACCTGAACCGGCAGGCTTGGTCGTATAAAACGCATTAAACATATTTAATGCCGTGTTGTCACTCATGCCACATCCAGTATCGATTAAATCCATCGCAATACCAACAGGAGTCACACGCGTGATCGCAGTCAATTCCCCGCCTTCCTTCATCGACTCCAACGCATTTTTGACTAAGTTAGCCAGTGCTCCCTGCAGTGTTTCCTGCTCCAACTGCATGGCAGGTAATTCAGGATCCAGATAACGATTTATCTGAACGCTCTGATTTTTTGCCTGTGCTTCGTACATATCCAGAACAGAAATGACTTGCCGATTCAGCGAACCAATCTCAAGCTCTAAATCTCGCAAACGAGCAAACTTCATAAAGTCGTTAAGAAGTTTTTCTAAACGTTGGCATTGGGAATGCACGGTCTGGAGCTTTGTCCAAACCCGACGTTCACGCGGTGTTTCGCTCTCCTCTAAATCTTCTTCCACTAATTCCATATTCATGCGGATTACCGAAAGCGGATTTTTTATTTCATGCGCCAGAGATCCAGCGATTTGCGCAAGCTCGGCGTACTGCTTTTCCAGCAACTGAGCCCTTTGCTGCCAACGCTCTACTTCGCGATCCACCATAGTTTGAATCTATTCTCTTCTAGGGAAAATCTCTTGCGCCTTCCGAGGCAAATTATCCTGAGCCTTTATTTTAGTCTGAGTGAGAAAATTGGTGGAGTGTTTTTATCACTCTCAATTTTCCGATCCCACAATAAAACAGCCGGTCGACCTGAACCACAGGACCACCGGCTGATAAGCGTTTAAACTTCAAACGAGACTGCTTGAATGCTTAGTCTCGGCGACGACGACGTCCACCACCTCGACGGTCGCCATCACGACGCGGGCGACGTTCTCGTCGCTCTCCGTCATTCTCAGACCGTTCCTGTGGTTCCCAATCATCCTCTTGCCCAAGTTCTTCTAAAGCAGCCTTACGACTAAGCTTCACTCTGTCGTGATCATCCACTCCGATACACTTTACTTTAACGACATCCCCCTCATTAACTGCGGCTGAGATATCCGAAATATAGTGTTCCGACAATTCACTAATGTGACACAAGCCGTCACGACCCGGAAGAATTTCTACAAAGATACCGAAATCCTTAATACTGCTGATTGAACCTTCATAAATCTTTCCAACCTGAACTGTGGCTGTGTAAGATTCCACTAAGGCCCGTGCTTCTTCAGCCCATTCAGCGTTGGTAGAGGCAATCGTAACAACACCATCATCATCAACTTCAACAACCGTACCCGTTGATTCCTGAATGTGGCGAATATTTTTCCCGCCTGGACCAATCAGAGCGCCGATCTTATCCGAAGCAATATTGACACGAATCAAGCGAGGAGCATACTGCGAAGTCTCGGCACGTGGGCGATCGATTTCCCGGATCATTTCTCGCATGATATTAAGACGAGCTTCCTTAGCCTGGACTAGGGAATCACGAATCACTTGTTCACTAATACCATTGATCTTCAGATCCAGCTGAATACCAGTGATACCCTTCTGCGTACCCGCCACTTTGAAGTCCATATCTCCAAAGTGGTCTTCCGCACCCTGAATATCTGTCAACAGAATATTNTGATCGCCTTCCTGCACCAACCCAATCGAGATACCAGCAACCGGGTTCTTAATTGGTACACCAGCAGCCATCAGACCAAGGGTAGCTCCACAAACGGATGCCTGCGAAGAAGAACCATTGGATTCGGTGATATCCGAGATAATACGAATCGTATATGGGAAATCTTCCGGATCAGGCAGCACAGCTTTCACACTTCGTTCAGCCAGCATACCGTGACCAATTTCCCGACGTCCGGGGCCACGATTAGGCTTCGCTTCCCCAACGCTGTAACCAGGGAAGTTGTAGTCCAACATGAATTTTTTGGAATAATTATCAGTGATTCCATCCACTCGCTGTTCATCTTTGCTCGTTCCAAGAGTTACCGTTACCAAGGCCTGAGTTTCACCTCGCTGAAATACCGCTGAGCCATGAACACGTGGCAGAACATCAACGTAACACTCGATGTTACGCAGTTCATCGGGTTTACGACCATCGGGACGTGTACCTTCCACGATTAATCCACGAATCACATGTGATTCAAGCTTGTAAAAAGCAGCCTTTAATGCTTTCGAACAAATAGCGTCTTCAGCTTCCGGATCCGGAATCATCTCTTCCGTAATGGTCGCCTTGACTGCGTTTACTGCTTCAGCTCGATTTTGCTTGCCGTCAGTCAACTGAGCTGAACGAAACTGCTCCGAATACTTCTCAATCAACTGGGCAGCAATTCCATCGTCTTCAGGAGCAATGAATTCTTGCTTCTGAACGTCACATTTCCCATGTAGTTCATTCTGCAGTTCACAGACCAACTTAATCCCCTCGTGAGCGTAAAGAATGGCTTCCACCATTTCATCTTCAGGCATTTCACGAGCAAATCCTTCAATCATCAAAATTTCTTCAAGNCTCCCGGAAACGATCATATCCAAATCGCTCTCTTCCAAGTCCTCGACAGTTGGGAAGGTAACCAACTGACCGTCGATCCGCCCCACTCGAACCGATGCAATCGGCCCGGCAAACGGTAATGGGGAAATGTGAAGAGCTGCTGCGATACCGTTCATGGCAATTACATCACCATCGTTCAGAGCATCGCTGGCAACTACCGTCGACTGACACATCACTTCGTCGTTGAACCCTTTAGGGAACAATGGACGAATAGGACGGTCTGTCAGGCGTGAAGTTAACGTNTCTTTGGTCGAAGGACGTCCTTCTCTTTTTAGAAATCCACCTGGGAATTTCCCCGCAGCGGCAAAACGTTCCCGGTAATCACACATCAGTGGGAAGAAGTCAATTCCTTCTCGAGGGGCACCTGATGTTACAGCATTTAAAACAACCGTATCACCATACTGAGCAATTACACATGCTCCAGCCTGCTTCGCAATAAAGCCAGTTTCCAATGAAAACGTCTGGCCTCCAATTTCTCTTTCTACTCGTACCTTTTCCATTCGTACAATTCTTTCTCTTACCTACAAAAACCTACAAGCCTCTCAAAAACCGAGGCCATTAACTTACTTAATTCATTCCAAAATTTAGGCCAGCCAACTCGGCTTTACTTCATTCGCCTCTGCTGTTGTCGTAGGTATGACAACCCGAGAGTTCCAATCGAAGATGATACCAGCTGGGTCGGGAGTTCTGTGCTCCCCTTCGTGTAACTGTCCCTGATAGGGACCAAGGACAATCTAAAGCGGCCTGAAGACCTCCGAATCTTACTTTCGGATACCTAACTTGCCGATAATATCTAAATATCGCTGAGGATCAATTTTTCTTAGATAGTCCAACAACCGGCGNCGTCGACTAACGAGCGCCAACAAACCACGACGGCACGCATAGTCTTTCTTGTGTGAACGCATGTGCTCAGTGAGGTTATTGATACGAGTGGTTAAGATTGCAATCTGAACTTCTGGTGACCCAGTATCGTTATCTGCCTTCTTAAATTCGCCGATTAATTCCTGCTTGTGCGCTTTAGTGATTGTCATCGTTGTAACTATTCTTCCTGCCGATACGGAGATCCAACCGTTGAATTCCTATCAGTCAAATGTTTCCAACCAAACTGCCCTCTATTAGGCACACTCCAGTCAGAAAAACCAATACTCAGCCCGTAAACTATTACGGAACATCTTTAATCCCTTAAATCTACCACTAACAAGGGGAGATGCAAATGGGCATAAGCACGTCTAATACAGTAAACCCCGTTATAAATCACGTCAGAATCGCTGGAAATAGGCTATTTACGACGGTTCGAAAGGATATGTACGTACTGACTGAGAGCAATGACGCTCCAGCAGGATGCTGAGATCGAGATAAATTGATCCTCCCCATGGGGAAAGTCCGATTCAAAATACTCCTGAATCGGTCTACTCCGTGTCAAAACGAGCCATGAGCCATCTTTTTTCTGAGTTTCCAACAGATAGTTTACCCCTCTTAAGTACCATTTCGCATGTGCCAAATCGGGTTGAGCCGTTAATAAGGCCGTCATTATGATTCCAGTCGCATAAGCATCACTCTGCATAGCATCGGTTTGAGCCCAACCGCCATCCTCTCGCTGTCGTTGTTTCAACTGATCAACCATCGCTTGTAATCGCTTAGTATCAACTTCCACCCCGGGATACCCCCATTCTGCAGGTTGCTCAAGCTTTTTACCAATCTTGCGTCTATCAGGTAGGTAATCGGGTATAGTCTTCAACGCATGATGATAAGAATGAGCTTTGGTCAGCCAATACCAACCCATAAGCTGAAATGCGCGGTCTTCGGCGGAAGAAGCGGTTGTACTAGCATACCAGGTTCGGATTTCACCAGCATGTTTCATCAATTCCTCTAACTTGTAGGTACTTAATGCGGCGATTGCTAAACCTGTGGCTGTAAAATCACTCGACTCCAAAGGTGGTCGAATCGTATTGATTTTCCAGGGCCGCTCCGGTTTATAGATCTTCAGTAGATAATCGAGTAACTCATCCGTTCCTTCCAACCGCTTTAACTCTCCGGAAGCAGTAATTTGAGAAGTGGCGACAAATTGAGCTATCGCATACCCAGCCGTGAAGGCACCACCTGGCACTCCATGCCCTTTGACTAATTCAACCTTTCGCTGCAGAAAAAAATCGGCCGTGAATTTTCGCTGTGTTTCTAACCACTTGCGATCCACCTTCACGCCAATAGTTTCTGCCCGGACTGCTGCCATGACCGGCAACGCCTGATGGTGACACGTAAAGCAAGTCTTCTGTTCGACGTAACTTCCAGCACTTTTCACAATCGGCCGTACTGCAGTTTCCACCGCCATTCTCACTTGCCCAATTCCTCGCGGATTCGCTAAGGCTACGGAAGCAGAACCGAACTGCAAGACAGACATCAGGAAAATTAGAAGTAACGATTTAATAACAATGTTCATGAAGGACGCTTTTGAGTTTGGTAACCTAAAAGACAAGTCGGATATGAAATCAATCATTTTCAATGACAAGTTTTATCTTACCCGATTCAATAATCGCTAACCGCCTTGAAAATCCCAAAACAATATTTCCGATATCATGTCGCAACCCACCTGCAACCGAACTCTACTTCAACTCATCACCCTTATTCTATTTGCCGTTACTCTCATGACCGAACCAGTGCTAGATGCCCAAACTCAGGACTTGTCCCGTCAGGCTGGCTATGACCGCCCTGTCACACCCTTCAACCAAAGCCGCAGTGTTGTGGTCGCTAAGAACGGTCTGGTGGCGACCAGCCATCCTTTAGCAGCCCAGACTGGTCTGGATATTCTTAAAGCCGGTGGCAACGCTATGGATGCTGCTATCGCAGTGAATGCAATGCTGGGAGTAGTCGAACCAATGAGCAATGGGATCGGTGGCGACCTATTCTGCATCTACTGGGACAACAAGTCCCAAAAACTCTACGGACTCAACGCAAGTGGTCGAAGTCCATACAAAGCAACACGCGAATATTTCGCCCAAAAGGGCCTTGATGAAATTCCTCTGTTTGGTCCGCTGGCCTGGTCCATCCCTGGTTGCGTAAGTGGCTGGCAGGCACTGAACGAACGATTCGGGTCCGTTCCACTCAAGCAAATCCTCGCTCCATCAATACACACCGCGCGCGAAGGTTTTCCCGTATCCGAAGTAATTGCCCATTACTGGAAAGTCTCAACACCTTCACTCGCAGCCGAATCCGGCTCTGCACAAATCTACTTGATCGACGGAAAGTATCCCCCCGGATTTGGAGAAATTTATCGTTTGCCCAAACTCGCTGATAGCTATCAGCTCATCGCAGAACAAGGAGCGGACGCATTTTATCGCGGGAAAATTGCACAGGCAATCGTCGCCTACAGTGACCAAGTCGGCGGTCTCTTTACGATGAACGACTTCCTCGACCATAAAGCGACCTGGGTTGATCCTGTCTCAACCAACTATCGGGGCTATGATGTTTGGGAATTACCCCCAAGTGGCCAGGGCATTGCTGCTTTGCAAATGTTAAATCTCATCGAACCCTATGATGTGAAACGAATGGGACCGGCTAGCCCCGATTGGTTACACCTGTTTAGTGAAGCCAAAAAGCTCGCATTTGAAGACCGAGCAAAGTTCTACGCTGATATTGACGTTGTCGACGTACCGGTGGATGTTCTCATTTCAAAAGCTTACGCGAAACAACGGGGCGTAAATATCGATATGCAACAGGCGAATCAAAATGTAGGCCACGGGGACCCAAGGATTCAAAACGGGGACACGGTGTATCTGACTGTGGTTGATAAAGATCGGAACTGCTGTTCCTTGATCCAAAGCATTTTCCATGGGTTCGGCTCGAAAGTAACCGTTCCCGAAGTGGGATTTGCAATTCAAAACCGAGGAGCACTATTTTCTCTGGATGAAAATCACCCTAACCGTCTGGAGCCACACAAGCGACCTTTCCACACCATCATTCCTGCCATGGTGACCAAGGACAACCAACCTCACTTCTGCTTCGGCGTCATGGGCGGAGACATGCAACCTCAAGGTCATGTTCAAATCCTGATTAATATGATCGACTTCGGTATGAACGTGCAGCATGCTGGTGATCTGGCTCGCATCCGACATCTGGGTAGCTCGACTCCTACGGGCAAACAGGGGAATGGACTCGGCATCGTAGAGGTGGAATCCGGAATTCCGAATTCTGTTGTTAAGGAATTGCAATCCAGAGGCCATGAGGTCAGACGCAGTATCGGCGGTTTTGGAGGTTATCAGGGAATCCTGATCGACCACAAAAACGGCGTGCTTCATGGGGCTACGGAGCCTCGAAAAGACGGCGCGGCCGTTGGCTATTAAACCTACTCACAATTCACCACTCAACCTGCAAAAATCAACAAGGACTTGAACATGACAACGCGAAGAACTTTTGTTTCATTCCTGTCTGCACTTGGCACCTATGCTGCCCTACCTACCTGTCAGGTACTAGCCAATGCTCCCAAAATAAAAGTCGGACAAATCGGCACAAAACATGCGCACGCGAGTGGAAAGATAGGTACAGCCCGAAAGTTTTCCGAACTTTATGATTTCGTTGGCATTGTCGAACCTGACGACGCTCAGTGGGACCGAGTAAAAAACTCTGCTCCCTACAAAGGTGTGCCCCGCATGACACGTGAGCAGTTACTCAATGTGGAAGGCCTACAATTCATTTGCGTTGAAACGGAAGTCAAAAATCTCACTAATACCGCTCTGGCATGTGTTTCAGCTGGTAAACATATCCACCTCGACAAGCCAGCAGGAATCAATTACTCCGGCTTTGAAAAAGTCATTCAGACAGCGGAAAAGAATAACGTATTGATTCAAATGGGGTATATGTTCAGATACAATCCCGGCTTTCAGTTTATCTTCCGTTCCATTCGCGAAGGTTTACTAGGTGATATTTTCGAAGTGGATGGAGTCATCAGCAAGAAAATCGATGATCGCACCCGCAAGCAACTTGCCGAGTATGCTGGTGGCACCATGTTTGAGTTAGGTTGTCACTTAATTGATTCACTCCATGTCGCAATGGGGACTCCTGAACGAGTCACGGCTTTTCCACGTACAACCTATCCTGAAAAAGACTCTCTCGTAGACAATATGCTGGCTGTATTCGATTACCCCAAAGCCACTGCAACCATTCGCTCAGCAATGATGGAGGTCGATGGATTTCGTCGTCGGCAGTTTATCGTTGTTGGAAGTGAAGGAACAATCATTCTTCGTCCATTAGAGAAGCCAATCTTAGAATTAACACTCGAGTCAGCTAGAGATGGTCACGCCAAGGGCTCACACTTCGTAACCTTACCCACACTCGGTGGACGCTATGATGGTGATTTCTTAGAAATGGCCGCCGTATTGCACGAAGAACGAGAGTTTCCTTTTAGCTACCAACATGATCTCGACGTACAAAAGAGTGTCCTGCTCGGCAGTGGGATCACACTGACATAAACTGCTACGGAAAATCTATCAATAAGTAACATAATCAGTTACTTTTACTTAGAAATCGCCGATATTGCATGAAGCCTACATCAACTATTAGGAGCTAACAGACACCAAATGTTTGACACCAACAAAGCATTTGGTGAACAATATGGGTGTAGGATTATCGTCGCCGTGATTTCGGTCTTATCTCGTGATAAATGCTGCCAACCAAATTTGACGCCTTTGGCCTTGTTTTTCAGGAAAACATTCGTCTGAAAGCGTCGCTGTTTATTGACTACTAAACATCGTGAATCCCGACCCCACCGATGTCAACCTCGTCCAGGCTGCTAAGCTAGGTGACCGCACTGCGCTTGTCAAACTTATTGAACGGTACCAAAATCGGTTGTATCGGGCATTAATACCAATCACCAACAATGCAGAAGAGGCTCTTGATGTAACTCAGGAAACTTTTGTACAAGTCTTTCGCAAGTTAACTTCCTTTCAGGAAGAGGCGCACTTTTTCACTTGGATTTACCGCATCGGCTTCAACATTGCCCGAACCCATCAACGTCGACAACGCCCTGACTCTATTGATACTTCACAAGTTATGATTCCCTCCTCCGATCAATCGGCCGAGCAACAACTGGAAAGCCACGAATTCCGTGAAGCTTTGAAACTGGCGATCGCTAAGCTTCCGGAAGATCAGCAGCAGGTTATCCTGCTGCGGGAAATCGAAGAATACGATTACCAGCAAATTGCCGCTACCCTCGACATCAGCTTGGGGACTGTTCGTAGCCGCTTACATCGCGCCCGAGCTCAATTACGTGAACTACTCAGCAACTGGCTCTAAACCCTCTGGTCCAAGGCGAAATTCGATCATGCCCAACTGGCTTGTCAGCAACAATTCCCCACGACGCTGATTTACGATCTGCTGATAACTATGTAGTACAGGATCCTGCAACGTTTCGTGACCTGTGCTGACGACGGCAAAGCGTGGACGACTCCATTGGCTAAACAATTCCGGCTCACTGTGTACACTACCGTGATGAGGTACCATGAGCACATCACATTCGCTAGCTGCGTATAAGCCTAACAAAACCTCAATCCCTTCTCTTTCAATATCTCCGGGCAGTAACACTCGGCACTCCGGATGCTTTAGTAGCAAAACCAAACTGGCATCATTATCTGATGAATATTCTCTTTGCTGTACCGGCGCCAAAACTTCAATCTGCACCTTACCAAATTCTAATTGATCATTTGCTGAAAGCATCTCCGGATCGGTCTGATGTTTTTCCAGACAATCGGCTAAATAACCAACAGCTATTCCAGCTCTTTCCCTGAGCCGCTGCTGGAATAACTGGTGTTTCATACGCTCCGTCACCATCACATGTTGAGGTTTGAACCGGGGCAACAGAAAGGGGACTGCGTTGAAATGATCCAGATCTGCATGTGAAAGAAAGATCCCTTCAAGACGGCTATGACCGCGATGCCATAACGCCTCGGCAATTTCACGACCTCCAATCCTGAAATTAGTCAGGCTTCCGGCGTCATAAAGCCACGCACCCGAGCCCGGGATTTCCAAAAGCACGGCTGTCCCGTGTTCCACGTTGATAAAAACCACCCGAAAATCATCAATCGTCGACTTAAATCCAGTTCGGTTTGGCCAAAGTAAGAAACTACCTAACACCCAAATCCCAAGACACCAACGAAAGCTATGCTGATACCTTAAAGCAAATGGTAAAACACCGTAAGCAACACTCAACAACAGATAAAATAGAACACACCATTCCACCGTAGGGCCGGACAGCCAAAACGTCCCCAGACTATCTAGACCATATCCGATGTTTAAGTCCCAAACACATCTAAAGGAGACTTCTGCTAATATCGATGGAAGATAGTGTAAATATGGCAGATCACCGATCATTGCCAAAACAAATCCACTCCAGATGCCAATCGTCACAGGAATTGCCAAGAGCGTGTTCTGTAAAATCCCTACAAAGCTGACCAAATGAAATTGTGCCGAAGTCAAAGGCAAAGTAATCAAAACCACGGTGGTAGTTAACAGAATGGCCATTCTAGTATGACGCAGAACCGCCACACATACCTGAAGGACAAAAGGCTTCCGGTGAAGCAACAGCCGCTGAAGCCGCGAAGATTGCTGAGTTCCGAAGGCCTTAAACAAACATAAGGTCGCAACGGCAATAAACGACAGTTGGGTCCCAACGTCGAACAACGTAGATGGATTAGCAACCAACATGATCAGGCCGGCTACATACAAAGAGTAAACTGTGTGAACTTCCCGAAAGTACAATCGACCTCCAAGCGATATCGAAATCAAAATCCCCGCCCGAGTCACCGGCGGCCGCAGATCCACAATGACCACATAGAACCATACAATCACAATGGTTAAGAAATACCATGTGACTTGTTGCCGGGGAAAAAAACGTGACGGAAATAAGATCCCCAAAGCTAACACTCCAACGTGCAGTCCTGAAATGGCTACCAAGTGAATAATACCTCCTCGAGCGAACTGTTCTAATTCCTCTGCGTGCAGTTGCTGCCGATCACCCAATAGCACCGCCGAAGCCAGCCGAAATTGACGTTTACCTAACCGACGTTGCAGATTCGACCTTGCAAACTGTCTGATGCCATCTCGCGCCTGCCCAAACCATCGATCGGTCTGATCCATAACGGTCACCGCCCTTAGATCATCCTGCACAACAATCACAAATCCACGACGACTCCCCCAATGATGAACGGCCGAGTCCCAGCCACCGGGATTATCCGCTGTCCCTATAGGTAGAGCCATCCCCTGCACTTTTAAGCGACAACCCGCCGACAGTTCTGACCAACGTTTAGAAGACTCTGGCGTTTGCTTCAGTGAACAAACCAATGTCCCGCTCCCGCTTACGTCTAGCCACTCGATCTCTCCATTCGAGAATTGCCGCAGTGCACTGATGGTCACCTCCGCCTTGATCCGCCCCTTGTTCTGCACACGATTCAGAGGATGCCGCGGACGTTCAGGTTCCAGGCGGACTTCACGCTCGAGTTCAACGATAGCAATCACAGGAACTGGTTTCTTTAGCCGATGTCGAAATGAATTAGTCGGTTCATACCACCAATCGAAATAATGCCAAATCGCAAAGCCACAAACTACAAGAATAAACAATGCGAGCTTAAGTAGCAGACCACCAAACAGCTTTTGAATCCCTTTCCCTGTGCGGCTATCGAAAATCACACTCACTAAAACTAGTCCTCCTGTGAGAACAAATCCCAGGAAATAGACGAGAGGAGGAGGACTAAGGAATCTATCGACAAGAATCCCCAGAACGGCACTTAGAAAAACCCCACTGATCGGAGTAAGGTGGTGATACATAATTTCTCAATTTGGTATTAATTTGAATCAAATGCATCAATATTCCACCACATGACTGACAGATGAGTGCCAACTGAACATTAGAACGCTGCCACATGGCTGAGAAAACTGTTGTATATTGTGAAGTAACTGAGGATTATTAAGGACTTTGAGACCATCATGATAACGTCACAGAAACCCCCTTACAGAACGATACTTATCGGGGGAGTATTATCGCTTTTGCTATTACCATCGCTTACAAAGGCCGAGCGCCCGATCATCGCTGGACCTATCGCAAATTCAATTTCAGCATCAAGAAATCAAAAAATGTCCGCTTTTCAATATCCAAACACACGACGTGATGACACGGAAGATAATTACCACGGCACGAAGATCGCCGATCCCTACCGCTGGCTGGAGGATACCGAATCTGAAGAAACTGCAGGTTGGGTCAAGGATCAGAATAAAGTCACCTTCGACTATTTAAGAAACATCTCTACCCGACAACCCATTGTCGATCGACTGACTTCGCTTTGGAATTACGAGCGATTTGGCCGCCCATTTAAACGTGGAGAATCCTATTTTTACTCTCATAACAACGGGCTTCAGAATCAAAGCGTGTTGTACGTCACTAATTCACTGGAAAGTGAAGCCAGAGTTCTACTGGATCCAAACCAGTGGTCGAAAGAAGGAACCAAAGCACTCTCGTCCTATTCGCCCAGCCCTAACGGAAAGCTGATGGCTTATAGCATTTCATCTGCAGGATCAGACTGGCGCGAATGGCATGTCTTAAATGTTGAAACGGGCGAGAAACTGGAGGACCATATCCAGTGGTCCAAATTCTCAAGTGCGTCCTGGGCCAACGACAACTCCGGCTTCTTTTACAGCCGTTATGACGAGCCTAAAGAAGGAAAAGAGTTCTCAGGCACCAATTACTTCCAAAAATTGTATTTTCACAAAATCGGAACATCTCAATCCGAAGACCAACTTATTTATCAGCGCGGTGACCAAAAGGAATGGGGCTTTGGTGGCTATGTCACAGAGGACGGCAACTACCTCATCATCTCCGTCTGGAAAGGATCGGATCGCAAGAATCAAATTTTTTATAAAGATCTAACCAAGGCTGATGCAAAAGTTGTTGAACTAATCTCCGGATTCGACGCCGACTACGACTTCATCGGAAATGACGGAAGTCAGTTCTGGATTCTAACGGACCTGGACGCTCCTCAGAAACGAGTCGTCCAAATCGATCTCAACAAGCCATCGCGCGAGCACTGGAAAACCTTGATTGCAGAAGCAGAACATCGTCTCGAAAGCATTTCCAATACCGGTGGCCAGTTCATTGTCCAATATCTACAGGATGCTCAGAATCGGGTCTATGTATTCGCCGAAGATGGGGATCCGATTCGTGAAGTCAAGTTACCCGGAGTTGGGTCGACAAGTGGCTTTGGTGGCAAACGTGCCGAAACAGAAACTTTCTATAGCTTTACAAACTACGTCACACCAACTCGCATCTACCGTTACAACATTGAAACGGGCGAGTCTGAGCTATACAAAGAGCCCGATGTCGCTTTTGACCCCGAGAACTATGAAACCAAGCAGGTTTTTGTAACTAGCAAAGATGGCACGACGGTTCCAATGTTCGTTACGAGCAAGAAGGGACTGAAACGCAACGGCAAAAATCCAACCATCCTATACGGATATGGCGGATTCGATATATCTCTAACGCCGGGCTTCTCCGTTGCCAATCTCGTTTGGTTGGAAATGGGGGGCGTTTATGCGGTCGCCAACCTACGTGGCGGTGGAGAATACGGCTTGAGGTGGCATGAAGCGGGAATGCGTGACAATAAGCAAAACGTATTTGATGATTTCATTTCGTGTGCAGAATGGCTCCTTAAAGAGAAGTACACCAATACACCCAACCTTGCAATTCGAGGAGGCAGTAACGGCGGCCTGTTGGTAGGCGCTTGTATGACCCAACGTCCTGACCTGTATGGTGCAGCCATACCAGCCGTTGGTGTGATGGACATGTTGCGTTACCACAAGTTCACAATTGGTTGGGCTTGGGTTGGCGAATATGGCAGTTCCGACGACGGACACCAGTTCAACACACTCATTAAGTACTCCCCGCTGCATAATCTGCGTCCGGGTACCAATTACCCTCCGACGATGGTTACAACGGCGGACCATGACGATCGAGTCGTACCTGGCCATAGTTTCAAGTTTGCGGCGCAACTTCAACATTGCCATCGGGGTAAAAATCCAGTCTTGATCCGAATCGAAGAAAGTGCCGGACACGGGGCCGGTACCCCTACCAGCAAACGTATTGATGCAGCGGCCGACGTTTTTGCATTCCTAACTGAAGTTCTGAAGAATAAACGCTGGACGATCGGAGATTAAATCACCATGAAATTAGGCTTAATTAACTCTGCCTGGGTACAGGCCAATCAGCCAACTCAATTTGGCCTGCAAAAGACTAAGGAAATCGGCTTTGATTGTATCGATATTTTTATCGACCCGCTCGATGCTGGTATTCAGGAACGTCGATTAATTAAAGACGAGTGTGATCGCCTCGATTTGCCCATTAAATCCATCTGCTGTGTAGCTGTTGGCCTGATTGACTTTAATCCCAGCGTTCAGCAATTTCATCTGGAACGTTGTAAACAGTACCTCGACCTCGTATACGAATACAACGGTGACAACTTATTGCTCGTGCTTGGTGAATATATTTGGCAACAGGAAGTCATCCCACCTGCTGAGCAATGGAATACAGCTGTGGAGCACTGTCGGACACTGGGCATCTATGCTGAGAAACTGGGAGTACAAATCGCATTAGAGTTGGAACCCTTCAAACTGTCATTACTCAATAACATTGAGAATATGGCTAAGTTTATTGACGAAGTAAATCACTCCGCAGTTAAGGCCAATATTGATATCTCCCATGTGTTATTAGCAGGCGACTCTCCTGAAGATATCCTTAAACTCAGGGATCGCGCCATCCATGTTCATATTTCTGATTGCGATGGGAAAGTTCATGGAGATTTACCACCAGGACGAGGTGTATGTGACTTCATCCCCTATCTGAAGGCCATTAAAGAGCTTAATTTTGATGGCACTATATCTATTGAGCTCGAATACTCTCCAGAACCGGACAAAATCGTGGAATGGGTAGAAGAAGCCTACAGAGAAACCGATGCTTTAATGCAGCGGGTAGGCTTGCGTAGTTAACCAACCGGCAATCGTACTTCTAGAGGAGCCGTCGTTTTGATAAGTGACTCAGCCCATCTTCCTCAACTACCTCATCGTCGCGACACTCCGATTGGTTGTATCGGCTCGGGTTTCATCATGTCAGATTGCCACTTGGTAGCCTATAAGAACGCCGGATTTAATCCTATCGCTATTGCTTCCAGAACACCCGCCAATAGTAGGAAGGTAGCTGGGCGACATGGGCTAAAGGCTTACGAGACTTATCCGGAAATGCTGGAGCAAGCGGACATTGAAGTGGTCGATGTAGCGGTACCACCGGATGCTCAATTAGACGTCATCCGTGAAATCACTCGGCATGCCGGAAAGATCAGGGGAATACTGGCCCAAAAACCATTAGGGATTAATTATCAACAGTCGGTTGAAATTGTTTCATTATGTGAGCAAGCGAACATTGTTCTGTCTGTTAATCAAAACATGAGGTATGACCAAAGCGTGAGAGCTTGTCGGGCAGTTATCGATAAAGGGTTGCTGGGGGATCCCGTTTTCGCGAGTATCGACATGAGAGCAATCCCGCACTGGATGCCATGGCAGCAGCGGCAGGGCTGGGTAACGTTACGTATCATGTCTATTCACCATCTGGACACATTCCGCTACTGGTTGGGAGATCCGATAAGAGTTTTTTGCAGTACACGGCCTGATCCTCGCACGTCCTTCGAACACTCGGATGGAATCTGCCTCTACATTCTGGAATACGAGAACGGTGCTCGTGCAAGCAGTTGGGATGATGTCTGGGCAGGCCCCGCCAAAGAAGGGGCTGCAGCAGATATTGGAATTAATTGGCGAGTGGAAGGAACGACCGGAATGGCCCGAGGTACGATCGGTTGGCCTGAATATCCTGCACGCACTCCAAGTACGCTGGACTATACCAACAGTTCCCTGGGAGATCGGTGGATTGAGCCGCGCTGGAATGAAGTTTGGTTTCCCGATGCCTTTGCAGGTACGATGGCTCAACTTCTCGTCGCTTTGGAATCCGGAAACACCCCGGAAATAAGTGCTCAAGACAATCTCAAAACAATGGCTCTCGTGGATGCCTGTTATTTGTCAGCTCAAGAACACCGCGCCGTAGAAATTGACGAAATCACCAACCGATAGCCCGCCTGATATCGGGATTCAGCAATGCTCTAATCTTCGATCTGATGAACAAATAATTCGTCATGTCCCAGAGTACCGAATGTACTACTGGTTACGAATACGGCATAATCACCATCTGTGAGTAACGCTTGCTCTCTTCCCCAATTCTCCACAGCCGTTCTCAGTTCTTCACCACTATCCAACGGCATTCCTCGTAATGGAATAATCCCCCAGAACAGGCAAAGCTGACGAAGCGTACTCAGATTCCTGCTTACCCCCACGGTCGGAATATAGTCACGTTGCTTGGCTTTGATACGAGCTGTATTTCCCGTACGTGTCGCAATAACGACAAGTTTGGCTTCCAAGCGATCTGCAATACGAGCGGCACCGTAAACAACCGCTGACGTTACCAGTTGCACGCCATCGGCGACCTTGGGAGAGGCATATTCAGGCATGTCTACCAAGCTTGATTCAGTATTGAGCATAATACGATTCATCATGGCCACCGACTCAACCGGATAATCACCAATCGCCGTTTCACCGGAGAGCATACAGGCATCGGCTCCGTCGAGAATGGCATTAGCGACATCCGACGCTTCCGCTCGTGTCGGACGAGTGGACTTATGCATGCTATCGAGCATTTGAGTGGCAACGATGACCGGTTTGGAATACTCCTGACACTTGCGGATGATTCGCTTTTGCGCCATGGGAGTTTCAGCCACATCGATCTCCACTCCCAGATCACCACGAGCCACCATGACACCATCTGCCGCCAGCACGATTTCATCAAGTCGTTGTAGGGCTTCCCGCTTTTCAATTTTAGCGATAACCATGGCACTCGAAGCATGGTCACGAACAATCTGCTTCAACTCAACGATTTCCAACGGGGTGCGCACAAAGCTCAGACTGATGAAGTCTACGCCTGCTTTCGCAGCCCAGTGAGCATTTTCGTGATCCCGTTCAGTCATCGCCGGCACACTGAGAGAAACGCCCGGCAGGTTCACCCCCTGTCGACTGCGAACGGTGCCCCCTTCCGTCACTTCACAAACGGCTTCACCATCTTCAATGGCCACAACTTTCAGAGCGACCGTGCCGTCTGCCAGCATTACATTGTCGCCTAGAGAAAGTTCATCAATTAAGGACTCATAATTTGTCGTAAATTCTGATGTGCTATTAGACTCATTCCCTGCGACAAAACGAATTTCCTCGCCCAGAGTACAAACTTTTGGATCTTGAAATAATTCACCCAAACGAATTTTCGGGCCAGCCAAGTCAACCAAAATTGCTATGGGGCGTCCAACGGCTTCGCTCACTTCGCGAATACGGTCAAAAACCGCCTGATGTTCAGAGCGTGTTCCGTGAGCCATATTAATACGAAAGACATCCACCCCCTCCAAAATCAATTCCTCAATCATCTCAGGACTGGAAGATACAGGCCCAAGAGTCGACACGATTTTAGTTCTGGCTCGTTTCGTTGAATGTTCTGTTGATGCCATCATTATCCTTTTTATTCGCAGCAAGCATCCGCTTCTTCAGGATACCAATTCACCAATCCCATGGATACGCCCCTCGAATTCACTTCGCCCTGCAAATAAGAGACAAACTAAATTGAGCATCAGTCAGTCAATGAATGAATTCCATCCCCGCACCGCCGATCTCCCTTACAATAAAATCATGAAGACAAATAACATTAAGAGTTGCGAACCCGAACTGGCTGACACAAACACTGCGCCTCCCCCAACAAAGCTATGGCGAACAAAAGGATTCCGCTGGTCCTTCATTATCTTCAGCCTGATCACCGGAATTCTGCTGCTCATCAATCACAGCGGTCGAATGATCGATGTAAATCGTGAAATTCTATCTTTAGCAAAAGAGAATTGGGAGGTGGCTCAAATCGAAGATTATCTTGTAGAAATCTCAGTCAACGCATCCGGAAAAGACGTTTATGAAGTTACCGTTGTCGATAATAAACCGGTACTGGTAAAACTCAATGGAAAAGATCTTCATCGTCGTCACGCCTTCGATACTTGGACAATCACAGGAATGCTCGACACCATTGCCATTGATATCGAACATTGTGAACGTTGGGAGGCAGGTCGAGCAGCACCCGGTACATGCGATCTAATTATTAAAGCGACGTTTGATCAGGAAAAAGGAATTCCGCTCAAATACATTCGCATGGAGTTGGGTCGCCCAAGCAATGTCGGTGTCATGGACTGGGAAATTACCCGTTTTGAACCAACTCGATGATCTGCCATCTAGGAATACTCTAAGTAACCAATAGTCACTTTTGCTTTTACTATTTAAGATGAACTTCTAATCTTGCCCGCAGGGCTCTTCAATATTCCATTCAACCTCAGGCAGATATGCAAAGCTGGAATAACAAAGTGGTTGTCATTACTGGCGGCACTGCCGGTATCGGTAAAGCGTTGGCACTCGCCAGCCAGCAGGCAGGCGCGCAGACTGTGGTTATCGCTCGGAGCACGGATGGTCTGAAGGCTATGGAAGAACAAGCCGATGGAAAAATCCATGGTGTTCAGGGAGACGTCACAGAGGATGACTCCATTCAGTCTGCTATTGGCGAAGTGATTGAAAAGTTTGGACGAATTGATGTCTGGATCAATAACGTAGGAAAGAGTTGTCGTGGAGAAGCACGATCGACAACTGTCGAGGAATTCAGAGACTTTCTTGACTTCAATTTCCTGACAGCCGTTCGTTGCACCAATGCCGTTCTAAAATATCTAATCGAATCTAAAGGCACCCTCGTCAATATTGGCTCGTTGGCCAGTAAAACGGGCGGGTTTTATATGGGGCCTTATCCAGCCAGTAAATTTCCTCTTGCCGGTTACTCGCACCAACTTCGTCTCGAGTTGGAAGCCGATGGTGTCGGTGTGCTTCTCGTCTGTCCCGGCCCCGTAGCTCGCAAGGATTCCGGAACTCGGTACAATATTAATCAATCACTGCCAGAGGCCGCCACCTTGCCGGCAGGGGGCGTAAAAATCGGACGTCTTTGCCCGGATAAGCTTGCTGAGAAAGTTCTGCGAGCTATTGAAAAAGGAAAGAAAGAACTAATACTTCCTAAGCTCGCTCGTTGGCTCTTCGCCATTAGTCAGCTATCGCCGCGTTTTGGTGACCAGATAATCAAACGTAAATCGAACCGTTCTTAGCGGTGCCTCACAACTATGGAGAACCACCACATCGCTGCCCAAAAAGTAAGCTCCTCCGGTTGTCACTCCCGCTTTCATTTGGCACCATAAGTAGTGCTGAGCGTTTATTTAATCTCACTCAGCTTTTCTAAATCACATTTCCTGTTGTTTTGAAAGTATTAACAAATGGCCGCTTTTCCAGAAATTGAAAAGATCCAATACGAAGGTCCGGATTCGAAGAATCCTTTCGCCTACCGCTGGTATGACGAAACCAAAGTCATCGAAGGTAAAACCATGAAAGACCACTTCCGGTTTAGTGTGGTCTACTGGCATACATTCCGTGGTAATGGCTCGGACCCATTCGGATCGCCAACACTGCAGCGTCCCTGGGACGATGGTAGTGAATCTGTGGAAAATGCCTGTAACCGGGCACGCGCTGCATTTGAGTTTATGGAAAAGCTTGGCTGCCCTTACTATGCATTCCACGATCGCGACGTCGCTCCGGAAGGTGCAACTCTGGCTGAATCCCACGCGAATCTTGATGCCGTAGTGAAAGTTCTGAAAGAAGAACAGGAACGAACAGGTATTAAGTTACTGTGGGGTACAGCTAACATGTTTAGCAACCCACGATTTATGCACGGTGCCTCCACCAGTTGTAATGCTGATGTGTTTGCATACTCTGCCGCGCAGGTCAAAAAAGCGATGGAAGTCACTCACGAACTTGGTGGTGAAAACTATGTTTTCTGGGGAGGTCGCGAAGGTTATCAGACCCTTTACAACACGGACATCAAACGTGAAATGGATCATATGGGCATGTTTATGAATATGGCCGTAGATCATGCTGACAAAATTGGCTTCAGCGGAACTTTCCTTATCGAACCAAAGCCAAAAGAGCCTACTAAACATCAATACGACTCCGATGTCGCGGCCTGTGTTAACTTTTTGCGAGCTTACGGTCTTACTGACCGCTTTAAGCTTAACGTGGAAACAAACCACGCCACACTGGCTGGCCATACCATGATGCATGAACTCGATTATGCTGGTGCTCAAGGCATGCTGGGGTCAATCGATGCAAACACAGGTGACTTGATGCTGGGATGGGATACCGATCAATTCCTGACTGACAATTACATTGCCACACAAATTATGCTGATGTTGCTTAAGTACGGTGGACTGACACCGGGCGGGGTTAATTTTGATGCGAAGGTTCGGCGTGAGAGCTTTGAACCCGTCGATCTATTCCACGCTCATGTTGGAAGTATTGACTGCTTTGCTCGCGGTTTAGAAATCGCAGCAGCTATCCGAGCTGACGGTGAATTACAAGACTTCGTTGATACTCGTTATGCCAGCTGGAATAACGGGGTAGGAGCTGAAATCGAGGCCGGTGCTCAATCCTTTGAGTCGCTCGAAACCTATATGCTTGAGAAAGGTGAAGTTAGTGATAACCAAAGCGGTCGTCAGGAAATGCTTGAGAATCTTATCAATCGTTACATGTAAAACAACCTGACAACAGACCATGAAAAAAGGGAACCGGCTGTTTCGGCCGGTTCCCTTTTTTTCTTTTACCCAAAGAAGACTATTTTTTATTATCATCCATGGCATCATCCACAGCCCGAGCATAGAAATCATCGTATTCGGTGATAGCATTAATTGCCAACAATCCGATGTCAGATCCTGCCACTGAGCTCTCGAACTGCCATTGAGCCACCTGTTCATCACCATACTTAAGCGTCGCAATGTCATTTTCATACAACAGTGAAATTGCAAGATCGCGTTCCACAGCTATATCCGAATCACTAACTTTAGTTAGATGCTGTAGACGACCGTTAACTGACTCACCGATAACCCATTTTCGCCCACCTGTTAATACACCCGCGTAGCGATAATTATTAGGATCCACATAATTGAAAACAATCATCCCATTCTGTGCTTTACCACTAATATTCTGGGAATTAATCGTCACTCCGGTTTCAAAGTCGGCAGGAGTTTCTTCGCCCAGATCGACAAGAGAAATATTGTAGCTACTACCATCATTTCTAAAGCGTTGGTTTTGTACTTCCCAAACCCCGCTAATGCTGTCAAAATCCTGCGCCTGATTATCATCGAAATCTTCGGAGTAATTCAGCGAGTCTGCCACACGTACTGTGACTGTAGCAGTATCAGTAAACTCTTTCGGATCCTCTACATCGTAGGTAAACGTGAGCGTACCTTCGAAATCCGTAGCCGGAACAAACTGAACCTTATCTTCCAGCCCATCCTGATCGCTATCGACCAACGTCAATGTTGCTCGGTTTGAATTGGGCATGACAAGTGACACCCCGGTAATCTCCAGTTTTCCATTAGGAGCGTAGTCATTGGCAAGAACATCAATGGTAATGGTTTCATTAATACCAGCACCGGCGCGATCATCTTCAGCATCTGACTTAACAACATATTCTTCGATGACAATGTTATCGAAATAACTCCGGCCGTTAATCGTTAAAACACCAATCTGACCCGAATTTAGGTGGGCATCAAAAGTGTGAGAA
>PAAT01000168.1 GCA_002698965.1 Rhodopirellula sp.
TGGAACGCTTCCGATTTAGACGTAAAGGCGAAGTCTGGCTAGATGCCTGGAATTTAGTCGAGTAGTTTAAGCCATCGCCACCACGTGAGAGTTTAAATCGTTATGATATAGTTACCTCACGAACCTGTCACTCTAACTTTTTCGTCGCCGATTTGTCATGCCACGTCTTTCCATAAGCGAAGTCACGACTTATAGCTGGTCATTTCATCGCGACGTCCGTACCTTTGCACGTTATGGCGTTCCTGCTATGGGGATCTGGCGACAGAAGCTTGCCGACTACGGTGAAGAAAAAGGAGCTGAACTTCTGGCTGAAATGGGAATGGATGTCAGCAACATCTACTTTGCCGGCGGCTTCACCGGGCACGACGGGCGAAGCTTTCAGGAAGCAGTGGAAGATGCGGAACAGGCGATCGAAACCGCAGCCTTACTTCAGGCGGAGTGCTTAACCCTGTATACGGGTGCTCGGGCTGGCCACACGAAGAGCCATGCGAAAAGATTGATGCAAATGGCTTTTGAGCAACTATTACCGGTGGCCGAAGTCAATGACGTGGTGCTGGCGTTAGAGCCGATGCATATCCGAGCAGGGGCCGATTGGACGTTTTTGACCGACCTGGAAGCAACCTTAAGGTATGTCGAGTCGTTTGGGAGTCCACATTTCAAGATGGCGATCGACACTTATCACTGGGGTCGAAGCCGTAAGTTCTATTCGTTGATTCGAGATCTTGTACCGCAATTGGCAGTCGTTTTTCTGGGAGACGCTTCGGCCAGTCCGAACGAGGAACAGAATCGTTGCTTGTTAGGGGATGGTAGTATCTCACTCGAGAGGATGGTCACAACGCTGGTGGAACATGGTTATGATGGCTGCTTTGATGTACGTTTGATGGGAGAAGAGCTTGAGGCTTTGAACTATCCTCAGATTATTGAACATAGCTGTCGGTACTATGAAGACCTTATTGCGACAGTAAGCGTTGATTAGCTTTTACTTAGCTGGTCACGAATTTCAGCTGCTCGTTCGTATTGCTCACTGGCAATTGCTTCAGCCAGTTGTTCATGAAGCGTTTTGCCGACACTATATTCCGTACGCAATGCTTCTCGGATATCTCGTAGTTGTGAGACTAATTCATCTTCTTCGAAATGTTCCTCGAGATCATGTTCGGTGAAGAGCTTTCGGATGGTCCTCAGCCCGTCGTTGATGCATTCGATCGCGGCCTGAGGGGTGGCCTCGTTGAGTTGATGGTAGGCCGCGGCCTGTGTGCGGTGGAATATTACGAATGGACGGTATTGTTCGTGCACAATGGTCCAGCCATCATCTGGAGAATGCCGCTTGCAAAAATCCATTAATGCCAGCGTGTGGTCAGCATCTTGCATGACGTGGTCGTATTCTTTGATCGAAAGCCAACTTATGCGACGCTGGTAGAATTGCATGAATTCCCGGTCAACTTCAATGCACTGTTCGTCATTCAGATTCCAGTCGTCTCCACGGGCAATTTCTTCCTGCAACAGATAGTCCAGATAAGTCGCAAAGCCTTCAGGGCGATAACCGTCAGGACGCCCTTCGGTCTCCATTTGAATGACTCCCATTTCAATACGCATTTGCAAAACATCGGTGTTTCCATTCTGCCCGGCCACAAGGCGGGCTCGAATAGATTGGGAATCATAGTCCCAGTTTTCCAGAATGTCAGAGATGTTGCGGGAGTCGGTCATGGAATAAGTGTTGTTTAGAGGTTTAAGAGGGTGTTCATTATCAACCATTTCTGCGATTTTGTGTACCACCGAATCGCAGAACAATTCGAACCTCTTGTGATTAATGTTCGTACCGAGCCTGACGTCCTGCTTTGACTTCGCTACGTCGTTTTTTATGATCTAAGCGGCGTTGCTTTGAAGCTTTGGTGGGCTTCGTTCGTTTTCGAAGTTTTCGAGTTTTTTGAGCATCCTGAATGATCAGCCGTAGTTTTTGATAGCAATCAGTGCGGTTTTGATATTGTTCCCGCGACTTTTGGCTGGTGATGACCAACTTACCTTCTTTGTTTATTTTACCAGCATGTTTACTGCCTATACGTTGCCGCAGACGGGCAGAAACACTTTTGGCATTTTTGATATCCCAGTGGAGTGTAACTTTGGAGTTGACCTTGTTGACGTTTTGGCCGCCCGGTCCCTGACTACGAGAAAAAGTAAGTTCTATTTCGTGATTGGGAATCGTTATTGAGTTGCTTATGGTGATCATTTTATGGCGTTCTGACGAATTCCTCGGTTGATTACATCAGCTTGATTGGTAAGTCGACGGTCAAAAGTTACAATGAGGAAAATGAGTTTAAGGTCATTATAAAGAAAGACCCATCTAGATTTTGGTGTGTCTGAAGGATGTTCGATGAATATTAAGATTCTTGTAGGTGGATTGCTTGCGGGTGGATTGTTAGTTGCAAGCTTGGGAACCGGTTTCATGGTCTTTGAAAGTCCAGAGCAAGTTCTGGCCCCGCCCTCGGTAGAGGTTACTCAAGTTGTTGCTTCTGTGGACGCAGACGGCGAGTTGAAAGATTTGGGGACAAGAAAGTCTGGCAGTGATTGGAATGTATTTTTAGGTCCTCAAGGGGACAGCAAATCTGGAGAAACCGGAATCATCACGGATTGGGGGGAGAACGGGCTGAAGTTATTTTGGGAACGAGAACTTGGTAGTAGTTACGGTATTGGGACGGTGGCCAAGGGGCGTTATTATCAGTTTGATCGGGTGGATAACAAAGCATTTGTTGTTTGCTTAAATGCCGAGACGGGGAAAGAACTTTGGAAATTTCAATACACGTCCGGATATCAGGACCTGTATGGCTATGATCCCGGGCCAAGGTGTTCTCCGTTAGTCGATGGCAATCGTATCTTTATTTACGGCACGGAAGGGATGGTTTACTGTCTGAATGCCACCACGGGAAAGGAGGAATGGTCGGTAGACACAATTAAGAAATTTGGGGTGATCCAGAACTTTTTTGGCGTTGGCAGCAATCCAGTCATAGCAGGTGATTTGTTGATTTGTATGGTGGGCGGTAGTCCAGACAAAGATAAGCAGATCCCGCCAGGGCAATTGGATCTGGTTTCTCCAAACGGCACGGGAGTTGTTGCATTTGATAAGTCGACAGGCAAAGTTAAATATCAAGTGATTGANGACTTGGCAAGTTATTCCAGTTTGAAACTNGCTACTATCGGTGATCGACGNTGGTGCTTTGCCTTTGCGCGTGGTGGTNTGATCGGTTTTAACCCAGTAAACGGTGCTGTTGATTTTGAATATCCGTGGCGTGCGCATACTCTCGAGAGCGTCAATGCTGCCATGCCCGTTGTTGTGGGTGCTGAAGTCTTTATTTCAGAGACATATGGGCCGGGTAGCACGTTGCTCAAAGTCGACAAGGGCACTAAAAGTATCGTGTGGAAAGACGAAGAGTTTTCGCGTGAGAAGGCTATGCAGGCACATTGGAATACGCCGGTTTATGTAGATGGCTACGTGTACGGCTGTAGTGGACGCCATACTCAAAATGCAGATTTGCGATGTGTGCAATGGAAGACTGGAAAAGTAATGTGGAGTATTCCGCGAACAACAAGATGTTCTCTTACCTATATCGACGGACACTTTCTGTGTCAGGGCGAGTACGGGCACTTGTTTCTCTTTAAGGCCAATCCAAAGAAGTTTGAGCCGATGACAGGTGATATTAAAAAAGGTGGCCGTGAAGGTGAATATGAGTTGCCATTCGACACAACCTATGACCTTAGCTATCCGGCCTGGGCCGCCCCAGTAGTCTCTCACGGACTCCTGTATGTACGCGGCTCCGATAAAGTCATTTGTTTGGAACTGATCAATAATAAGTAGCTTTAAGGCTTGCTTTTTGGCCTGTATTCGGGGTATTAGCTATTTTTACGGTAAATCCGCCTGAAGGATCCTACGAATTTCCAGGATTGTTGGCGTCACATCTGTAATCGAGAGGTGGTCAGCATCTACTACCATTTGCGTGTGAGCATCAACAGATTTTGCACTGCTGGTGGTGACGACACCGTCAGACGCGGAAGCCAGATTTTTGATGAGCGTAGATGATTGGGTATCACCATAGATATTGTGATAATTCACATGAGGATTTCTGCGTGCCGATTGAAGAAAGCCAAAAATATTCCCTTCAGGTTTTAGTGATTCCAAACTGGTCTGAGTTGTCAGTAAACGTGTGTTGTGAAACAAACCGGGGTTCTCCCTGACCAGTTGGCGTGCGATGGCATCTGTCGGTTCAGGAAGTTGGAAGAGTGTTTCACCGATCCATTTTGTATAGTCATTGGCCATCCTGCTCCCTTGGAAGGGAGTGGCAATCGTAATGACCTTTTTGATCGATGGGATTGGTTGGAAGAAGACCGTACTCGCCAGATTTTGTCGGATATGTTGAGGAGCTTTTAGGTGCTCGAATGGTTTGTTGGATATGAGCCTCCACATTTGATTTTGACTGTCGAGTGTTTGCATTAGCGACAGTAAGCCGCCCATACTATGGCCGACGAGCACTGTTTGGTGCAGTTTTGGGTACTGTTGTTTAGAGTCGAGATTGCGATAAAGACTTTGTAGTGTTGTGCGGAACTTTGTAGCTGATATCCAAAAAGGCTGGCTGGTCGGATATTGGTAAAACCAGAATTGATAGTTCTGCCGGATTTCCGGAAAACTGCGTAGGTCATTGACCATATTCATCCAGATCATAGGCGAGGACCAAAAACCGTGAACCATGATGATCGGTGTTTTGTGCGGATTGTAAGGTTCCATCATAAACAGCCCAGTTCCGGCTTCCGTGGGATTCAGAAGTGAGGTGGTTGCCGCTTCCCGAGGCCGCCTGAGAGCTGGTTGGTCTAGCAGAAATGCCAGAGGAATTGACGTGTCGGTTTGCAACGGGATCTTCAGTCGGTTGACAACGATTGCGGAATGATCAACCGTATTATGGAATTCAAGAAGGCATTGCCTGACTGGTTTGTTCGTGTTTGAGTCTTCGTTGTTGGTGACTTTCATAAAGGCGGTTAGTGGAAGGCTCATGCCCGGAGGATGGTATTGCTCAGTTGCCGGAGTGGCGGCCTTACCGTTACGAATCCCGATCATCGGGACTCCTAGGCCGAATGTCTGGTGATGACGAAGCAATTTTTGAATCCTGAAATCCGAGACAAATCGTAGGTCAGCTATTTCCGCTTCCGGGCCGAGGTTCGGGAGGCGGACTTCGACGTTGACTTGTTGTTCACCAAGTTGGAGCCCATATGTCGCGCCGGACTTTAGTTGACCGTCACTTGCAATTATCCTCATCACCTGCTCAAGCGACTGATTGTACATTTTACAGATTTCATGAAACTGCGGATCGTAGGGATTTCGCAGGTAATCAAATTGTGATGTGAACAGATAGTCATAGGCGTACACGAGTACCAAAGTGAATCTTTCCAGCGCGGCGTGGTGTTTATCCTCGTTAAGCAGTGTTTTGGAGTCTAGAAATGCTAGTTCGGTCAATGCATAGAGTTTCTCGGGTGTCGGATCATGTTGGATCGACGCTTGCAATCGTTCCAGAGTTTCACTACGGCTATAGTTTCTGCTCCAGTTGCTATCGTCATGGGAAACTAGATTGAAACGCTGAAGCGTTTTGAGCGAACGCTGTGAAAGTGTTGGTCCAATCCAAGTCTCTGGTTGAAACGGACGTTTGATTGGTGCAAAGACATCTGATTTGGCTACGAGGTAATCACGATCCGAACAACCCATAGAGCAGGCCGTCAAAATCGAACCGATAACCAGTGTATGTGAAAGCCATTTATCGTGTAGGCTTAGGACTGGTCGGATCATTAAAAGAGCCATCACGCAGAAAGGCAACATGAACTACAATAAAGACTTTGAAGAGTACCACTCGGCTCATTTTCGCGTCAATACAGACCGGTAAATAAAGCGATGGTTGATGTGCTCAGATCTTACCTGTAAACGCTAATTACCTACTGACTATTCCGATGTCCGACCGATTTTCCCATCTCTGGCCTCCGCAGAACGAGCGTATTCTTGCGGCCTTAAAAGCCGTTTATTGTGATGGTGACTGGGGACGATACCATGGTGCTCAAACCACGATGCTGGAAGGAAAGTTATTAGAGTATTTCGGCTGTTCCTATGTGCATCTATTGTGTTCCGGGACGATTGGTGTTGAGCTGGCACTACGCGGGCTGGGGGTTCAGTCTGGTGATGAAGTTGTTCTGGCAGCTTACGACTTCCCGGGTAATTTTCGATGTATTGAAGCCATCGGAGCGCGGCCGGTGTTGGCTGACATTGTTAGTGCTAGCTGGAGTTTGTGTCCGGAAAGTTTCGAAGCTGCAATATCGTCGGCAACGAAGGCCGTTATTGTGAGTAGCTTGCATGGCGGGTTAGCCAATATCGATAGGATCTCAGCTATCGCTAAACATCACGGTATCTTGGTCATTGAAGATATTTGCCAAGTCCCCGGGGCCACGGTGAATGGCCGTCGGGTTGGAACCTATGGAGATGCGGCTGTGCTTAGCTTTGGCGGCAGCAAGTTGCTTTCTGCAGGTCGGGGAGGCGCCGTGTTAACTAATAACGAATCAGTATGGCAGCGAATTAATGTATTCAAAGATCGCGGTAATGATACGTTTGCATTGAGTCAATTACAGGCTGCTGTGTTGAATCCCCAACTTGACAGCCTCGATGATGATAATACCTTGCGAACCCATAACGCACTTAAACTCATTGATCGCACAGCGTTGGTCGATGGTGTTGATGGGTTGTCCTATGCTGAAGGTGAAGTGCCGGTGTTTTACAAAGTGGCATGGCTTTTAAAGTCCTGTCATCAGCGTGCAACGTTGTTAGCCGAAGCTCGGCAGTTAGGCTTGCCATTGTTTGAAGGTTTTATGGGGTTTGTAAAACGAAGTGAACGTCGTTGTGGAAAGCCCGTTTCACTCAGGAATAGCGAGTGTGCCTCAGACAGGACTATTTTGCTTCACCATCCTATATTGTTAGCCGAGAATTCTGTGCTTGAGGAAGTGAGTGGGCAACTTGTGCAGTTGTTTGCTCAAATGGGGAAGGACTGATGTTGTTTTTACTTACTAATGATGATGGTATTGATGCCCCGGGGCTCAAGGCGCTGGAGGCATTTGCGCAACAGATGGGGGACGTTATTGTCGTAGCGCCTAATGGCCCTCGGTCTGGTTTTAGTCACCGCGCGACGATGTACGAGTCGATGGAACTCGAGCAATTGGATAATGAGCATTACGCCTGTAGCGGCACACCGGTGGATTGCGTTCGAGTTGGTTTGAGTCATTTAGGGCTGAAGCCCGACTGGGTGCTTTCGGGGATTAACGCAGGGGCTAATTTGGGGGTGGATCTGTACATGTCTGGTACTGCCGGGGCGGCTCGAGAGGCAGCTATTCTGGGGGTGCCGGCATTCGCATTCTCTCACTATCACCGCGCGGATTCAATGATTGACTGGCTCGCGGCCACGAATGCCTGTAGTATGCTGTTTGAGCAGTATCATTCCCGAGAACTTTTTGATGGTCAGTTTTGGAATGTTAATTTACCGGACTCGGAATCTCTTGCGAAGGCGGAGGTGGAGACGGTTGAGGTTGCTCCCGACCCAAGCCCGTTAACTCTCGAGTATTTAGAGAATGAGGGGGCTCTGCAATATAAAAGCCATTATCACGATCGACCTAGAGTTAAACAGTCAGATGTGCACCGCTGCTTGGAAGGTGCTATTACGGTAAGCCGGGTATCTCTTTTTTGAACAATAAGAAGATTAGTTAGAGTTAAAAGAAAACGATGAAAAAGATTGAACAGACGCGACATCTAATTTCCTTTTTAATGCTGGTGGTTGTGTGCATGATTGGTGGTACGTCACATGCACAGAACGAGGATGCAAAGAAGATGGACGAACAGCTGCAGATGAAGGTTCAGGAGCTTTACCAGCAGTTTGAATCTCAAAATCGGGATCGGGAATTCCAGAAAGCAGCCGAAACGCTCAGTAAAGCTCTGCAGCTCAAAGATGTTCCGACGTTTCACTATTTGCGTGGTCGCGTACAGTTTTGTCTCGGACAATTCGAAGCTTCTGTCAAAAGCTTTGATGCCTACGTGAAAGCGGCCCCCAACGCTGAGTCGCGACAGTGGGAACGAGGTATCAGTATGTATTACGCCCGGCAGTATAAACGAGGTGCACAACAATTCGAGTTGTATCAAACATTTCATGATCAGGACGTGGAGAATTCTGTTTGGCGATTCCTATGTATGGTGCCCGAAACCGGTGTGAAAAAAGCGCGTGCCGTTATGTTGCCAATCGAAAATGACCGTCGGATTCCTATGATGAAAGTATTCGAAATGTATCGTGGTACAGCAACGCCTCAGGATGTCCTCAATGATGCCCGGCGTGGAGACCCTGATACCAGTACGTTGAAGGGCCGATTATTTTACGCTCATCTTTATTTAGGTTTGTATTACGAAGTTTTGGAAAAAGATGCATTGGCTCGAAAGTATATTAAACTTGCCGCAGACAAATCACTGACTGGACATCCCGGCATTAATACCTATATGTGGGACGTGGCACGCGTTCACTGGGAGCGTTTGCAGGTAATGCCCAAAAGGAAATAGTTGTGGAATTCTATAGGGTGACTTCGTGGTATTCCAACGCCCATTCTTTCATGTAACGCACCTGGTTGGGCTCAATGCGATAGATGATTAACATCGGGTTGTCGGGATTTCCAAGGTAATGCTGAAGTAGTGGATTCGCGTTCCAGATCTCCTGGATGACTTCGGATCTTTCTTCAGTTTTCGCAACCCCTGTGATGCGAACCTGATCATGGTTTTGATTGACATAACATAATTCCACATTGGGGTTAGCTGCAATTTCCCGTGTCTTGTGATAACTCCTGAGATTGGCTACCCAAACGGTAAATCCTTCGGTTTTTACAGGAGATACGGGGCGCACCCGCGGAGTCTTTTCATCGATTGAGGCCAGCACAGGAAATCGGTCGCTTGTTATGACATCGGCAGCCAGATCGGGAACCTCTTCTGGACTAATAGGCTCTGGTGTTGGCTGATTCACTATTTGTTACCAATGCAATACAGGTATTTGTCGGAACGGAGAAGCAGATGGCCGTCAAAAGCTGCCGGTGATGCTCGGAACGTTTCTTCTAATGTTGCCTCCACCGAATTTTTGGAAATGCTTTGGTATGAAGCTCCCGGCTTAAAGACGTGCGTTACCCCATCTTCAGTTACCGTGTACACGATGCCATTGATTGCAATCGGTGACGAGGAAAATGCACCTTCGACTCGTTGTTGCCATAATTGCTCACCCGTTTTGTTGTTGTAACAGGAGATGATTCCCGGACGTAGGCGTGTGACAATCAGGTACTCCCCAACGACCAACGGGCTGGGAAGGTCACGGCCGCCTGTACGTGGTACTCGCCAGGCCTCCTGTTTCCCAGAGACATCGCCGGACCCTCCCGGGCGAATCGCGACCATGGTCCCTGAACGACCTGGAACCGAAATAACCGTATCTTTGGTGAGAGCCAGTGTGGGAGTGCCCCGCCCTACACTGGCGATACACTCCCAGTAAACGTTGCCCGTGGCGATATTGTAGGAAACCACCTTAGAGTGGCCGTTTAGAATCAATTCTTTTCGGTCACTTGTTTGAAACACAATCGGAGTACTCCAGCCTCGGATCGTTTCTCGAGACGTTTGCCAGACGGTTTTACCGGTTTTAAGATTAAACGCGATCAGAGATGATTCATTGTCAGCGTCGCAGTTTTGTATGACGAGATTGTCGACAATTAAGGGAGACGCCCCGGTTCCCCATGGACCTTCAAAAACGCCAAGGTCCCGTGACCAAAGAACCTCGCCCGTTCTAGTGTCGAGACTATGAAGGCCTCCTTTGCCAAAGAATGCGACAACATGTCTGCCGTCTGTTGCACAGGTGCTGGACGCCCGATTATTCATTGCGTGTGTTTCTTCAGGTTCTCCTGTCCATACCGCCGTTTGCCAGACGATCTCTCCAGAGGTTCGATTGATCGCGATGACGATTCTGCTAGCACCGTTGTCAATGGCAGAAGTGACATACACCATATTTTCCCAAAAGACAGGAGAGGACTGGCCTGCTCCGGGAAGTTCGGTCTTCCAGATTATATTGTCAGTGGAGAAATGTTTCGGGACGTTTGCTGCATTGGACAGCCCATTACCTCCACTTCCCCGCCATTGAGTCCAATTAGTTTCGGAATGAGCTTCGCAGCAGAATATAAGGATTACAAGTATCGAGATGAATAATGATTTCATGTTCGCCCTTTCTGTCATTTGGTTGGTCATTTTTCGCGTAGAGCTTTCGGCTACATCGGTTTAATGCGGATGTTTTTCCACCGGCATTTCGCGCCGTTTGGCCAGCCTGTGCCACCGTGTACCTGGACAGCTACGCTACCTGCTGAACCCAGCATGCCATGGATCTTTTCCTTGTCATAGTTGCTTGCATTACAGGTTTCGCCATTAAATTCAGCAACCTTCAAGCCGTTGATAAAAGTGTTGATCTGCGGATATTTACCGGATACTTCAACACGAGCCGTGTTCCAGCCAGTGAGTTTCCAGGCTTTGATCCACGCTTCCGGAGTGCACGTATGGTCCAGACCGCAATCTTTAGCTTCTTTGTGTTTATCAGTGGTGATACCGATCAGGTTTTTATCGTTGTCGTATTTTCCATTGATGTCAAAGGCTCGTGTGTTGAAACCAGTTGTGCCTTCGCCATAAATGTGACCTACATTTCCAGCGTCATGGTAATCCACCATCATCTGAAAGCACTGCCCCCGGTCGTTACCGCGAATGAATAGACCTGAACATACACCCCAGTCCGGTTTCATATCAATTTCCAGAACGAAGTTTTCAAACTTGCGGTCTGTTAGCAAAATCCCGCCATTGCCGGATCCTGGAGGATCTTGTTGGCCGGCAATCACGCCATCTTCGACTTCCCACTGTCCCCCAGTGCCATGTCCTATTTTCTCAGGGTTAATGTGCCAGCCCTCAAGTGTTTTGCCATCAAACAGTTCTATCCATCCTTTGCGTTTAGGAGCGGCATAAGCAAGAGAGTGGAAACAACTGGCAGCCAGTCCGGCCGCAATGCCTGATTTCACGAAGGTTCTGCGAGTAGTGGTGTTCATGGAGGAAGTCCTTGGATTGATGGGACGATTACGATTGATTCGAATTCATCATAAAAGTTGTAGGGAGCAATTACAAACGACTCCACGGAGAGACTGCTATACTGTGAAGTTGAAATATTAAATTGACTGAAAACTCGAGAGTTACAAGAAGATGAAACGCATTTTTACATTTTTGTTGCTTCTGCCATTTCTGGGACAGTTCTCAGATGGAATATCTGCTAGGGAACTTGACCCGTCGATCCGTCGCAGCCAGTCAAAAGATGGCGGAAGAGGCGTCAATATTCTTTTTGCGATATCGGATGATCAATCTTATCCCCATGCTTCCGCCTATGGGACGCGAGGGATTTCCACTCCAGGCTTTGATCAAGTGGCGAGCGAAGGTGTACTGATACATAACGCGATTGCAGGGTCTCCTGGCTGCGCTCCGTCCAGAGCAACATTGTTAACGGGGCGCTATCCCTGGCAAAATGAACATGCCGGTACGCATGCCAGTTCTTTTCCAGCGCACCTTAAAGTGTATCCGGAGTTGTTGGCAAATCATGGATATCATGTGGGGTACACAGGAAAGCCATGGGGGCCGGGCCGTTGGGATCTCACCGGAAGAAAGCAAAATCCTGCCGGGAAATCCTATGCCTCAGAAAAAGCCAAGCCTCCAGGTGGTTCGATAAGTTCGACGGATTATAACGCGAATTTCAGGAAATTTGTAAGTCAGCGTAAACCAGGTCAGCCTTTCTGCTTTTGGTTTGGCGCGCACGAACCACATCGCGCGTTTGAAGATGGGATTGGTTTGCGGTCGGGAAAGAAAATCGATTCGGTCGACGTGCCGGGCTTTCTGCCAGATCATGAAGTCATCCGTTCAGACTTGTTAGATTACTACACCGAAATAGAGCATTTTGATTCTCATTTATTGAAAATGATGGAGTACTTGAAAGAGATTGATGAACTGGATAATACTTTGATTGTTGTGACCAGTGACAATGGCATGGCTTTCCCGCGAGCTAAAGCCAATGGTTATGAATATGGCATTCATGTGCCAATGGCGGTGCGTTGGGGGGATCGTATCAAGGCAGGTCAGCAAACGGATGTTTTGATTAGCTTTGTAGATTTGGCGCCAACGTTTCTTGAAGTGGCAGGTGTTGAAATACCTCCGGAGATGACAGGGCAAAGCTTGCTGGGACTCTTGGGAGACAGACAAAGTGCCAAATGGCATAAACGCGAGGCTGTTTATAGTGCTCGTGAACGTCACTCGTCATCGCGATATATGAATTGGACGTATCCGCAAAGGTCAATGCGGACTCAGCAGTATTTGTTGATACGTAACTTCAGACCTGATCGTTGGCCGGCTGGAGCTCCACAAAAGTACGATGCTCCGAATAAACTTGGTTTGATGCACGGCGGCTACCATGATATTGACGCCTGCCCCTCATTGACTTTTCTGATCGACCATCGTGCCGACCAAGACTTTGCGTCGTTCTTCTATTGGGCTGTAGAGAAACGCCCGGCTTGGGAGTTGTTTGATATTCAAAAAGATCCCGAATGCTTGAATAATCTCATTGATAACCAAGCGTTTGTTGGGGTCCGTAAGCGTTTGCAGGCAACGATGGTCCAATACCTGACGGAAACTGAAGACCCGCGTATTTTGGATGGTGGAGATGTTTTCGAGTCTTATCCACGCTACAGCCGCATTCGCAGTTTTCCGGAACCGCCAGATACTTTAGAGGACTGAATAGATTTGCGATATTATCTTTTGATGAGTTGCTTGATCTTTGCTCGGTTAGTAAATGCAAGCGACGAACAACCGGCTAGTTGGCAGCGTCATACGATCGATGCGACATCAACAGGAGCTGATGGCGCACGGATGGCTGATGTGAATCGGGATGGATTTCCTGATTTGGTGACACCCTGGGAAGAGGGCGGAGTTATCCGCGTTTGTCTGCATCCGGGAAAGCAGAGAGTACATAGCCCATGGCCAGCAGTGACCGTTGGAACAGTTGCTTCCCCGGAGGATGCTGTTTTCGTGGACTTGGATCATGATGGTTGGATTGATGTTGTGAGTAGTTCGGAAGGCTCATTGAAAACCATGCACGTTCACTGGGCCCCCAATAATTCGGCTGAGTATTTGCAGGCAACGGCATGGAAAACGGAGGCTATTCCGGCAACCCGGGGTCTACAGGCGTGGATGTTTGCCATGCCGATGAACGTAGATGACAAGCATGGGATTGATTTGATTGTTTCGTCCAAAGCTGCAGAAGCCGGAGTAGGATGGTTGCAGGCGCCAACAGACCCAAGGGATCTCCATGCCTGGAGGTATCGTCGTCTAACGGATGGCGGTTGGATAATGTCGCTGATAAAAGCAGATTTGAATCACGACGGACTTGACGATGTTTTGTTTACTGATCGTCGAGGTGCGAACCGGGGGGTGAAGTGGTTGCAGCACCCCGGAGTTAAGGAAGTGATAGCTCCGGATTCTGGTAAGTGGACAGTTCACCAACTGGGGGGAGCAGACCATGAAGTGATGTTCATGGACTACGCTGACTTTAATTCAGATGGCGTGAAAGACATTACAGTGGCAACTCAACAAAAGGAAATTCTACTGTTTCAATCTCCCGCTGCGAAAGTCACGACGATTCCGGCGCCTTATGATTTACTAAAAGGGAAATCGGTTCGAGTTGGTGATATTGATTTAGATGGAGTGGTGGACTTTGTACATAGCACGGAGCCTAATGCTGGGCCAAGAAAGCCTGGAGTGACTTGGTTAAGAAGGAAGTCCAAGGGAGATCTAACACCTCAGGTGTTTCCGATAAGCGATCTGCGAGGGACTAAATTCGATTTATTGCAGTTATTCGATATCGATTTAGACGGTGACCTGGATGTGATCACGTGCGAAGAGCGGGATAACCTTGGATTGATTTGGTACGAAAACCCAACTATTAAAAAACGGTGAGGCCCGGGATACCTACTTGCCCGTGAGAACGTTTCTAAGTCACTGATTTTTGACGTCGATGACCCATTGTTCGTGCAACTTGAGTAACTCATTTACTACTTCAGGCTGCTGCTGGGCAAAATTTTTCATTTCGGTCGGATCTTCACGAAGGTTCGCCAGAAAGAGTTTGTCGGTCGGGGTGATTGGTGCTTTCATACTCGTGTCACGCGGGTTGCCTAATAGTTTCCAATCACCTTTGCGAACGGCCCAGGGGGGATTCTTGCCCCCTCCGGTCTGCCAGTGAAAAACATCATGAGGCGATCGAACCTCTGCTGACATGAGCAGGTTTGTGATGTCTTTCCCGTCGATTCGATGGTCGATTTTTTTGATGCCAGCCAGATTGGCAACCGTTGGAAACCAATCTATCGCCGTCGCCAACTGATCTCGGGATTCCCCTTCGGGTAGGTGGCCGGGCCAACTAATGATTGCCGGCACCCGAATGCCACCTTCAAACAAACTGAACTTTGCTCCCCGATAGATTCCAGCACTCCCCCCCCCTCCAAAGGTTCGTTCTTCCTGAGAATGACCATGATCTGACTGGAAGACGATAATGGTGTCTTTTCTCAAGCCGAGACTTTCGACTTTGCTAACCAGTTTGCCGATCATTTCGTCCATGGTAGAGATTAAGGTGGCATACATGCGACGAGGTGCCTCTAAATCCTTGTAATGTTGTCTCCATTTTTCAGTGCCCTGTAGCGGATAGTGAGGAATATTCATTGCAAAATACATGAAGAACGGCTTCTTCTGATTTGCTTCAATAAACGCTGACGCTTCGTTGACCATCAGTTGTGGAAAATAAGAACCGTCCCTCCAGATTTCATTCCCATTTTTCCAGAGGTCGTGCCGATTGGGTCCGTTCCAATAAAAGAAGTGTGAATAGTTGTCAATGCAACCTCCCATATGCCCAAAGGAATAGTCAAATCCTTGATTGTTTGGCATGGTTGCTTCGTCATAACCGAGGTGCCACTTGCCGATATGAGCGGTGTTGTAGCCAGCGGCTTTGAAAGTTTCTGCCATCGTTATTTGGTGGGCAGGCATTCCGGCATGCCCTTTATGCGAAGAGACATTACCAGGGATTTGAGCTCGTTGTGGGTAACGACCCGTGATAACAGCGGCGCGTGATGGTGAACAAACCGGCGCAGCTGAGTAGAACTGACTGAATTTTACGCCTTGTTTTGCAAGTCTGTCCATATGAGGAGTCGTAAGATCTTTAGCCCCGTAACAATTTACATCAATGGTTCCCTGATCATCGGTATAGATGAGAATCACGTTGGGTTGCCGAGCTTGCGTAGTGGTTAACGCGATGACGGAAAACAACAGAGAGAAAAGTGTTTTTTTCATAGAGTGAATACTTTTTAGTGAGTTTAGGTGCGGATAGCTGTTTGCCAGATGTCATTAGAATGGACATCCATTGCTGTGAGGACTCCGTTTCCAAAACAAAAAGTATCTAAGCATACGAGATGGCCAAAGTCGAGGATTTTTCCATTCTTTTGAGGAGTGTGGCCGACGATGACACGTTTGCCAGAAACGTGTGGTTGGGGTCGCAGGTCAGTCAAGTGTGTCCAGAGAAGGATTTGCGGCGTTTGTTGATCAAGTGGTGTCGCTGGTAGGTAGTTGGCATGTACGAATAAATGATCATCGGTTTCGTAAAATCGTACACACTCGCGAAGAAATGCCAGATGCTCTTGGGGAATTGACGAAATATCCCCACCGTAACTATCGAGTGTTTGTTGTCCACCGAATTGGATCCATAATGATTGCATCAGTGGTTGCTGCAAAGCGTCGAGAAGCATGACTTCGTGATTGCCAATTAAAGGTATGACATGGCACTGCTCCCGAAGTGCCATGACGGTCTCAATGACCGTTTTTGAATCAGGTCCTCGGTCGATGTAATCCCCGAGGAAAATGATAGTGTCTTCCGGGGATGGCTGTATCAAATCCAATAGGGCCTGCAGTTCACTGGCGCAACCATGGATGTCTCCGATGGCAATGGTACGACCTGTGTTGTTTGAGATGGCTTCTGGCAACTTACTTATTTCACGAGAGGATTAGTTGATTTCGGGATCGGGTGGAATCTGGTGTTGGCCGGTGGCCGCTTGCAGTACGGTATGCCCCAGTCGTTGGCACAGTGATTTCCAGGGGTCCGTAGTGTCCATGCTGAAGATGTCCTCCGGGGAGGCTGGAGCGACGAGCCAGCCGCCCTGTTGTAACTCCGCATCAAGTTGTCCTTCTGCCCAGCCGGCGTATCCTGAGAATACTTTATAAGGCAGAGCTTTTTCAGAAACGAGTTTGGCAAGATTGGTTTTTCGGGAGGAAACGTACAACCCCGGCATGACTTGCTGTTCACTGTATTCCGCCCGTGTGTGTAGCAGCATAATCGGGCCTTCTACCGGACCGCCAATATACAGGACTCCTTCATTTGCCAGAGAGGTGCCTGTCATTACTTCCCAGATGTTATCAATTTCGCTGTTGGTAGGTCGGTTAATAACTAACCCCAAGGCTCCATTTTCGTCGTGTTGTAGTACGAGTACGATGGCGCGGTGAAAATTGGGTTCGATTAACCCGGGAGGAGCGACTAAAAATTGGCCTTGAAGAGTTTCCATATAGAAAGGCTCCGACACACAGTTTCAAATTAACCTTGGAAGGTTTCTTTCCAATAACAGCCGGCCCATGAGAGCCCAACCCCGAAGCCAACGAGTAAGTTTTGCATGCCGGCTTTTAGGTCGCCTGATTCGCGCATTTGATGAATCAGGATCGGAAGAGTTGAAGACACGGTGTTTCCAACGTGGGACAATCGGATGGGGACTTGCGCTTGTGGTACATCAATTCTGGCTGCTAATTCAGAAAGCATTTTATGAGTAGCCTGATGCATCAGGAAATAATCAATATCGGCTTTAGTAATTCCTGAACTGGCTAGAAGCTCATCGACGAGCCCCGGGATAGCGTCTACCGTGAAACTGATCAGGCTTGGGCCGTCCATGTAGAGATCACTGTCCCAGCGATGTCTATTGCGTGGAGGCATTGGTTGTCTCGGTCCGCTTTTGGTCAAAAGTAGCATGTCCGCCCCCGTACCATCCGTTCCAAACTTGAAGTGTTGAAACCCTGGTTCATCGCTGGCTTCAATAAGTGAAGCGGCAGCTCCGTCTCCAAAGATTGTTCTTAGACTGCGGTCATTGCGATCAATGTATTTAGTGTAAGTCTCAGCGGTAATAAATAGGATCCGTTTTGCCGCTCCGCTCTTGATTAAACCATCGGCCATTGCCAGACCGTAAACATAGCCGGAGCAGCCGAGATTGAAATCTAACGCGCCACATGAAGTTGGTAGGCCTAGACGTTGCTGCATAAGGCATGACGTGGTAGGTAATGGGCAGTCGGGAGTTTGTGTGCAAAAAAGTAGGAAATCAATCGAGTTGCGATCAATGTCGAACTTCTCCAATAGCTTTTCCGCGGCAGCCACCCCCAGATCCGATGCATATTCGTCGTCAGCTGCGATATGACGTTGATAGATTCCGGTCTTTTCTTGAATCAGGTCGAGATTCCAGCGAGGAAATTCATCACGAAGAGTATCGATGGACTCAACTTTTTCGGGAAAATGGAGAGCGATAGGTCCGATCGAAGCGTATTGCACAGATAGATTCCCGGAGGTTTGATTATGAGGCCGATGTTTCACCGGGCCTGCCTAAACCTGTATCATATGTGAAGACTATTGGAGCCAATTAGGGGGGCTCCAAGGCACCCAGTAATTGGTCTCCTGTAAAGAACTTACGATACACGCGAACTGCGAAATGGTCAATTGTTCAGGTTTGCAAACCCGTCCTTCCTTTTGAGCCGTTAGAGAATGAATTCTGAGCAAAAACAACTTGGTGTTTCTGGATTTAAGGGCTTTCGTGTATCGATAGCGAGAAGAGTTTGGTGCTCGCGAACTCTGCTGGCGGCAGTAGGGTACACCTGTTTTATGTCTGAAAGTCAGACACAAGGGTTTATTGAAAAGGACTGGCTCTATTTTCATTATGGTCACGAGCCTAAATCACTCTCAGATGTTCTAAGTAGGTTGAGAACTCTGCCCGATCGTCTGTCTGATTTTTGTCGTTATAAATTAACGGTTTCTCCCGTGCATGTAATCATTTTTCCTGACCGTGAAGCCTACCTTCGTCACTTGGAGAAAACTCTTCCCAAAGCGCCTCGTCGTACATCACTATTTGTTGTGCGAGGAGGTAAACCAACCATTTTGGCCGCCGATGGTCCTTCCTTGCAACGTGACTTATTGCATGAAGCAGTGCATGCCATCAACTTTGCGACGTTTGGCTCGGGGCAGTTCCCATTATGGTTGGATGAGGGTATGGCTGAGTGGTTTGAGGCGGATGAAAGTGAACAAGCGAAAACCCACGGAGATCTGATTAATACCATTATGGGAGACCAGCGTACGGCGTTAGCTGTGCCACTGAAATTGACATCCATTGAACGCATCAAAACGTCCACCAAGGCAGATGCGTTATCGTATGCTGCGAGTTGGGCCTGGTGTCGTTTTCTTGGAGACCGCTCCACGCCCTGTCATCGTATTTGGGTGCGATATTTGGCCGATATTCAGTCAGGAACTCCTGCCGGTAACCTTAGCCACCGTTTAGCTCTGGCCGTGCCAAATTACGAAGTGCTTTTTCTCCGGAGTCTTTCGCTAAAGACCATGAGCAAATAACTCGAACTTATTAATAAGCCGCGCATTTGAACGAATTGGTGTTTTAGCCGTATGTCGTATAGTAGGTTGCCAAGACCAAATGCCGCCACTAGTAATCTTGAATGTTGAATCTTATGTTTCAGACTTTGCTCAACGCCATTGATAGTCGTAAGGCCAGGGTCGGGGTAATCGGTCTCGGGTATGTAGGTTTGCCACTTGTTCGGGCATTTGTGTCTGCGGGTTATCATACTCTGGGGTTTGACATTGATCCGTCGAAAGTGGATCAGTTGCTGGCTGGTAAGAGTTATATCTCCCATATCTCAGCCGAATGGATCTCATCTTCCATCGCCGACCAAACATTTGTTCCAACCGTGGATATGAGTCGTTTGTCGGAAGTTGATGTTATTTTGATTTGTGTGCCTACGCCTTTGGATTCTGATCGTGATCCGGATCTGCAATATGTGATTGGAACAACCAGAACGATCGCTCAGAATCTGCGTTGCGGGCAATTGATCGTTCTGGAAAGTACAACCTACCCTGGAACCACCCGAGATATTATCTTGCCCCTGCTGACGGCTACGGGCAAGCAGTTTGGCGAGGATTTCTTTCTGGCATACAGCCCAGAGCGAGAAGATCCAGGCAATGCAAACTTCACGGCTCGTCAGATTCCCAAAGTAGTTGGCGGAATTAATGAGCAAAGTCGTGAATTGGCAGTCTCGCTTTATGGTAGTGCGGTGGTTGAAGTGGTGCCCGTGTCGAATTGTGAGGTAGCTGAGGCGTGTAAAATTCTTGAAAACACTTATCGCAGTGTGAATATTGCGATGGTCAATGAATTGAAGACTCTATTCGACCGTTTGGAAATTGATATCTGGGAAGTTATTGCCGCGGCAAGAACAAAACCATTTGGTTTTCAACCGTTTTATCCAGGGCCTGGGTTGGGGGGGCACTGCATCCCGATCGACCCCTTCTATCTGAGTTGGTTGGCACGTGAGAACGGTATGGAAACACGGTTTATTGAATTAGCAGGTGAAGTGAATGCTTCAATGCCTCACTACGTTGTTTCAAAACTGGTGAAGGCACTCAATGATGTGGGAAAAGCTGTAAACGGATCTAGGGTGGGCATTCTTGGAATTGCGTACAAGAAAGATGTGGATGATCCGCGAGAAAGTCCGTCGTTTCGATTGTTGGAGTTGTTAGGCGAGTTGAAGGCTGATTTGAGTTATGCTGATCCACACATACCCAAATTACCCCCGATGCGAAGCTTTGAAGTGCCTGAACTAATTGCTCAGCCACTAACATCTGAATATCTCCTGTCGTTGGACGCAGTCATAATCTCGACCGATCATACTATTTTTGATTATCAACTGATTGCCGATCATGCAGCATTGGTGATTGATACCCGTAATGCAATGGCGGCGACGGAATTGTCTCGAGCCAACGTGATTAAAGCTTGATCGCCGCGGCTTTTAGACAGTTCGGGCCCGGTAAGCGCTCTCCTATGGCAGACGACATAAAAACGCCCGGATTGGGCGGTTTTTAGAATCTAAGGTGACAACTATACTTAATAGACGCGCAATTGCTATTGGCAGGCACTGGGGCCTGCCAAGACTCTTATAAATCGTCAAACCAAGAGATGTAAATAACTATGAGCATTGATGCAAATGCAGATAGCGCCCGCCCTCGTACGATGTTCGAGAAGATATGGGAACAGCATGTAGTGCATGCTGAAGAAGGTAAGCAAACAATTTTGTATATCGATTTGCAATTGGTACACGAAGTGACTAGTGCACAGGCATTTGAAGGTCTGCGGTTATCAGGACGGAAGATTCGCCGTCCTGAACGTACGGTTGCGACTCCGGACCACAACGTGCCAACAACCGATCGCAGCCTGCCAATTGCTGATCCGGTTGCTGCATTGCAAGTCGAGACATTGCGAAACAACTGTGAAGAATTTGGCGTAAAACTTTACGATATTGATTCGGAGAATCAGGGGATCGTTCATGTAATCGGTCCTGAATTAGGGTACACACAGCCTGGTATGACCATCGTGTGTGGTGATAGTCATACCGCGACTCATGGTGCATTCGGTGCTTTGGCATTTGGAATTGGTACCAGTGAAGTCGAACATGTGTTGGCCACTCAGACGCTCCCGCAATACAAGCCAAAGACAATGGAATTGCGAGTGGATGGTAAATTAGGACCGGGCGTCACAGCGAAGGATCTTGTCCTCTATTTGATCGGAGATCTGACCACGGCCGGGGGCACCGGTTATGTGCTTGAGTACACGGGGGAAGTTATCCGGCAACTTTCGGTAGAAGAGAGGATGACTGTTTGCAATATG